>JACCSF010000335.1 GCA_013813135.1 Thermoleophilaceae bacterium
GATCCTTCGTCCCGCTTGACCTTGGCGATGAAGGGCTGGGCGGGAACCTGGCCGTGAACGACGGCGCCCGGAACGCCGCTGACATACGCGCCCAGAACTCGCCGGCGATCGCGCGCAACCCGGCGGAGTGGCATATCTCGATCAGCCAAGAGCCGATAGGCCGAATGAGGGGTCGGCTCCCCAACCCGACGCCCCAGCGAAAGGGCCACCCCGGCAACCAGTCCCCGAGGGCGGAGCCCGCGTCCATTGGGGATGCCGGGTGGAGGGGACTCGCCCCCAACGGAGGGTCATCGCCACGAAGTGGGACGTTCCCGGCCCCTTGTAGTGGCGCTTTGGGCGATTCTGGGATAGAAGGTGTGCAATCCCAGCAGGGGTCCAGACTCCAGGGAGGTTTCGTGAAGTTCTTTCGGAGCAGGCTTTCCATAGCTTGCGTAACAGCCGCGGCTGCGCTTGGTGTCTTGGCGGCACCGGCGGTGGCCTGGTATCCGTGTCCGCCGCCGCCTAGCGAGAAGCAGAAGTGCAACGCCGGGCGCGGAAACGGCAGCGAGGGCTGCGACCCGGGCAACTCGTCGACTTCCCCGGGTGGCGACACTGGCCAGAACCAGGGCGGCGACGAAGGCGGCCCGATCCGCGGCGGCACCGGAGCGCCGTAGACCAGGCTTCCGCTCAAGCAATCGTCTGACCGGAAGGCCCGCGAAACGCGGGCCTTCCTTTGTTTCAAGCCCGAGTCGGCACCAGTCCGCCCCCCTTGACGGTCCACGTAGCCCATGTATTCGAGATGGGCGAGGACGGCAAGGTCGAGCACCGGGGCAACAGCGGAGAGGCGAACAGCAGAACAGCGGAGAGCTCAGCCGGCGAGATGTGGCAACTGTCGCCGACCGCCTCTCGTACCCGAGCCGATGCGGCCTCTTTGGTTCCGGCGTCCAAGTCCCAAGCCTCTGTCAAGGCCGGTCGAAGACTGGGCCACTTTCGCCGGTTGAAAACTGGTCCACCTTGACGCGGTAGGGCGCCCGCGGAACGGAGCCCGTAAGAGCGGGGTGACGGATCGACGTGCCTTAAAGAACGGGGCGGCCAGGGGGGCCTCATCATTTGCTGCGTCAACTGCCGCCCCCCGCCCAGGTCAATGGGCTCCCCAGGCCTTGTTGCGGTCCCGGGTGCGAGTTGTCAGCCCCGGCTACGGGGCGTCGCGGCTACCCAGCGGCGAACTCCCTGCGAAGCCGGCGACGCCGGCCACAGCTGCGCCGCCAGACGAACAGCTTGAAGTCGCGTCCGTGCCGGATCTCCTCGAGAGGGCGGCCTTCGTCGTGCTGCCGAGTTGGGGTCGTTAGTGCGGCGGGGTTGCGTCCGAGTTGGCCGGACGCGATGCGCCGCGGTGCGCTCCTATGCGGAGCGGGGGTGGCTTGCCGTGGCGGGTTTGCGCCGCTGTGCGTCGTGGTGCGGATGCACGGCGGGAATCGGGCTGACTGGATTTGAACCAGCGACCTCTCCGACCCGAACGGAGCGCGCTACCAGACTGCGCCACAGCCCGAAACAGGCCCTAGGGTAGCCGTTGGCATACTGAGGCCGCGTGAGCGTATGCCGATCGATGCTGGCCTTCGGCCTCGTCTTCGCGACCCTGGCCGGGTGCGATTCCGACGAGGGCGACGGGACGCGTGCCGAGCCTGCCGGGCAGCCGTCCGACCGCCGGCAGTCCACGACCGAAGACGGGAGCGCCGCCGCGCGGGGCCCGGTGCGCTTGCTGCGCCTCGGGCGTTTCGACGCCCCAACCTTCCTGGGCGCCCCGCGCGGCGACCGGCGTCGCTTCGTGGTGCAGCGCGGCGGCACGATCGTCGTCCTGCACGGTGGCAGGCAGCTCGACGAGCCATTCCTCGACGTCTCGACCAACGTCTCGACCGATGGGGAGGGCGGCCTGCTGTCGATGGCCTTTGCGCCCGACTACCAGCGCTCCGGGCGCTTCTACGTCTACTACACGGATCGTGAGGGCTACCTGCAGATCGACCAGTTCACGCGCTCCGACGACCCCGACCGCGCCGACCCGGAATCGCGTCGCTCGGTGATCCGGGTGCCGCACTTCCGCTCGAACCACAAGGGCGGCCAGCTCCAATTCGGTCCCGACGGCATGCTCTACGCCGGCTTCGGCGACGGCGGGTCGGGCGGCGACCCTGACGAGAACGCGCAGAACCTCGGTCGCATCCTGGGCAAGCTGATCAGGATCGACCCGCGCCCGGGCGGCGGCTACGACGTGCCGGCCTCCAACCCGTTCGTCGGTCGCAGTGGCGCCCGCGGGGAGATCTACGCCTACGGGCTGCGCAACCCCTACCGCTTCTCGTTCGACCGCAGCCGCGGGTCGCTCAACATCGGAGACGTCGGCCAGGACGAGGTTGAGGAGATCGACTACGTCCCCGGGCGCAGCGGAGGCCGCCAGCCGCGCGGCGGCTACAACTTCGGCTGGGACGTGTTCGAGGGCCGCGACCGCTACGAGCCCGGCAGCGCGCCCGGGGACGTGCCGCCGGTGATCGCGCACCGCCAGAGCGCCGGCTTCTGCTCGATCATCGGCGGCTACGTGATCCGCGACCCGTCGCTGCGCGGGACGCGCTACGCCGGCCGCTACGTGTACGGCGACCTGTGCAACCCAGACCTGCGGCTGGCTGTCCTCAAGCGACCGCGCGCGTCCACGCGGCCGTCCGGCCTCCGGGTCTCGAACCTGGTGTCCTTCGGGGAGGACGGCCAGGGGAGGGTCTACGCTGTGTCGATCGACGGCCCGATTTACCGGATAGGACGCGGGTGAGGCGACGGGTCACGGTCGTGGCGCTTGCCGGGGCGCTGGCGCTGGTCGCCGCGGCGCCGGCCGATGCCGCCACGCTCACGGTGGCGGGGTCGAGGAGCTGCTACCGGACCGGCGACGCGCTGATCGTGAGTGGGTCGGGCTTCACGCCCGGGCAACCGGTGAACTTCGTGCTCGAGGGCCAGGACCTGGGCAACCTGACGGCCGATGCCGCCGGGAATGTCAGCGCGCCACTCAGCATCGGCGCCGAGACGTTCAGGGGCGTCAGCAGGCGCACCCTGATCGCCACCGACGCGACCAACCCGGCCAACGTCGCGACCGCGCAGTTCCTCGGTTCCGCCCTGGCCGTGAAGATCCGGCCGCGCAACGGGACCGCCGGACGCAGGCTGCGCATCAACGCCACTGGCTTCACGACCGGCAAGCGGCTGTACGCGCACGTGCTGCGCCGCGGCTACAAGCGCAACGTCTTCATCGGGAAGCTGAAGGGCCCGTGCCGCACCGCGAAGGCGCGCCGGCGGATCCTGCCGGCCACGCTGCCCGCCGGCGTCTACACGGTCCAGTTCGACACCAAGCGCCGCTACTCGCGCAAGACCAAGGTCTGGGTGCGCTTCCGCGTGACGGTCACGCCCACCGCCGGCGGGGCCGGCCTCGGTCAGGCGAGGTTGACCCAGACGGTCTTGTTCTCGAGGTAGGCCTGCAGGCCCTCGCGGCCGTGCTCGCGTCCCACGCCTGAGGCCTTGAAGCCGCCGAACGGCGCCGCCGGGTCGCCGGCGCTCCACGTGTTCACCCACACGTCCCCGGCCCGCAGCAGCGCGGCGAGCTTGTGCGCCTTCGCGAGGTCGCGCGTCCACACGCCGGCGGCCAGGCCGTACTCCGTGTCGTTCGCGCGCCGGGCCACCTCTTCGATCGAGTCGTACGGCAGCGCCACCAGCACCGGGCCGAAGATCTCCTCTCGCGCGATCGTGAGGTCGTCGCTGGTCGCGCTGAACAGGGTCGGCTCGACGAAGTAGCCGTCGCCATCGCGGGCTCCGCCGCCGGTGACGAGCTCGGCCCCCTCGGCCTTGCCCGCCTCGATGTAGCCGCGCACGCGCTCCTCCTGCTCGGCCGAGATCAGCGGACCGAGCTGTGTCCCCGGATCCAGGCCAGGGCCGATTCGCGCGGCGCCGGCGGCCTCCACCAGGCCGGCGAGCACGTCGTCGTACTGGTCGCTGTGCACGAACAGTCGCGAGCCTGCGTTGCACGCCTGGCCCGTGTTGTAGTAGATCGCCTGGTAGGCGCCCCTGATCGCCACGTCGAGATCGGCGTCGGGCAGGATGATGTTGGGTGACTTGCCGCCCAGCTCGAGCGTGACGCGCTTGAGCGCGCGCCCGGCCTTGGCGCCGATCTCGCGCCCCACCGCGGTGGACCCGGTGAAGGCGACCTTGTCCACGTCCTTGTGATCGACCAGGGCGGCGCCGGTCTCGCCGTCGCCCGTGATCACGTTGAGGACGCCCTCCGGGAGCCCCGCGTCGAGCGCGAGCTCGCCCAGGCGCAGCGCGGTCAGCGGCGTCTGCTCGGCGGGCTTGAGGACGATCGTGCAGCCCGCCGCCAGCGCCGGACCGATCTTCCAGGCCGCCATCAGCAGCGGGAAGTTCCACGGGATGATCTGGCCGCACACGCCCACCGGCTCCTTGCGCGTGTAGCAGTGCATGTCCGGCTGGGCCACCGGCAGCGTCTCGCCGGCGATCTTGGTCGGCCAGCCGGCGAAGTAGCGCAGGTGCTCGGCGGCGAGTGCCACGTCCACCCGCTTGGCGAGCTTGACCGGCTTGCCGTTGTCGAGCGACTCCAGCTCGGCCAGCTCGTCGGCATGGGCTTCGACGGTGTCCGCCAGCGCGAGCATCGCGCGCGTGCGCTTGGCCGCGGCGATGCCGCTCCAGCGCCCATCGTCGAACGCGGCGCGGGCCACCCGCACGGCGCGGTCCACGTCCTCGGCTCCGGCCTGCGGCACGTCGGCGATCGGCCGGCCGGTGGAGGGATCCAGGGTCTCGAAGGTGCGTCCGTCGGCCGCCTCGAGCCGCTCGCCGCCGATCAGCAGGCGGTGCGGCCCGGCGGCGAAGGAGCGGGCGGTGTCGGAGAGGGCGTCCGGCAGAGCTGAAGCGGTGGTCATGCCGAGAAATCTAGGCGAACAGCAGCTCGACGCCGCCCAGCGCGTCGAGCTCGAGCCGCACGCGATCGCCGGGCTTGGCGACGTGGGGGGGAGCGAGGACGCCGGTGATGATGCGCTGCCCGGGCAGCAGCTCCTCGCCGGCCGCGTTCAAACGGCTTGCGACCGCGTCGACCATTTCCTCGAGGTGCACGCCGGTCTCGCCCGGAGCCATGACGTGCTCGACCTCGCCGTTCACGAGGATGCGACCCGCCCCTGGCGCATTCGCCTCCACGCGGGGGCCGAACGCAACCGCCCGGTGGAAGATGTTGCCGGCGAGGATCGTCTCCACGTCCTGGTCGAGGTCGGGCGGATCGGCGACCTCGAGGGCCGGCAGGAGTGCGACGATCGAGCGGGCGTCGTCACCAAGCTCCACGGCGACTTCCGACTCGACAACGACCGCACCGTCGGCCAACGACACCTCGGCGCCGTCCTCGAGCAGCCCGTTCGACGTGAGGAAGCCCGCCAGCGGCCCGTCGATCCCGAGCTTCTCCTGAGCCGCGGAGACGTTGAAGCCGACCTTCCAGCCGATCGGCTCCGCGCTCTGGGCCAGCATCTCGCGGCGCCGCACCAGCATCGCCAGGGTCCCGCGCTCCACGCTCACGGCGTCATCACGATCTTGAGCGCCTCGCGCCGGTCGTACACGGCGTAGGCATCGGAGGCTTCCGCGAGCGGCATGTGGTGGGTGACGAGCGGGGTGGGGTCGAGCACACCGGCGGACATCATCGCCAGCACGCGGTCCACGTGCCCGATCACGTTGGCGTGCCCGGTCTTCAGCGTGAGCGCCTTGATCCAGACGACGCCCATGTGCACCTGGATGCGCTCGGCGTGGACGCCGATCGCGGAGACCGTGCCCGCCTTGCGCGTGACCCGCGCGGCCAGGTCGAGCGCGTCCGGGTGGCCCACGGCGTCGATGGCGGCGTCCACGCCGCGGCCCTCGGTCGCGAGTTTCACCGCCGCGCGCGGGTCCTCCTCGGTGAGGTGGACCGGCTGTGCGCCGAAGCGCGCGGCGACGTCGAGGCGGTCGGCCACGGTGTCGATGGCGATCACCTTCGCGGCGCCGGCGGCCTTGGCCGCCTGAACCGCGCAGAGGCCGACCGGTCCGAGGCCCAGCACGGCCGCCGAGTCGCCGGGGCGAATGCCTGCCTGGTCGACCGCATGCCAGCCGGTGCCCATCACGTCGCCGGCGAACAGCGCGGCGTCGTCTGACATGCCCTCGGGGACGCCGCGCAGCGTGAGGTTGGCGTGCGGAACGAGCACCTGCTCAGCCTGGGCGCCCTGGAGCGAGCCGAGCGTCTTGCCGTGCCCGAAGACCCGCCCCTCGTCGCACTTGTGGAAGTTCCCGCGGCGGCAAAAGAAGCAGTTGCCGCAGGCCGAGCAGTAACAGCCCAGCACGCGGTCGCCCTCGGCCACCTCGGTCACCGCGTCGCCGGCCGCAACCACGGTGCCGACGAACTCGTGACCGAGCGTGAAGCCGGGCTCGATCTGCACGCGCCCGTGGTAGATGTGCAGGTCCGAGCCACACACGCCGGTCGCCTCGACCCGCACGACGGCGTCGTCTCGCTCGAGCAGCTCCGGCTCGGGCCGCTCCTCGATGCGCACTTCGCCGGGGGCCTGGAATGTGACCGCTTGCATGGGGCCTGCACGCTATAGGGTCGCCGCCGTGACGGGCGCCTTCTACTCGCACGATGGCGGGCACTTCGTCCCGAGCGAGCTCACCCGCGGCCCCTGGGACCCGGGTGCCCAGCACGCCGGGCCCCCGTCGGCGCTGCTCGGGCGCGCGATCGAGCGCTGTGAGCCGCGCGCCGGCTTGCGGGTGGGGCGGATCACGTTCGAGATCCTCGGGCCCGTGCCGCTGGCGCCGCTGACGGTAGAGGCGAGCGTGGTGCGGCCCGGCCGCAGCGTTGAGATGCTGGAGGCCGCGCTGGCGGGGCCGGAGGGTGAGCTGATGCGCGCCCGGGCGTGGCGCGTCCAGGTCGGCGACCTCGAGCTCGACTCGGTCGACCAGCCGCCGCCCGGCCCGCAGGGGGCCGAGCCGCGGCCGTTCTTCCCCACCGGCGAAGAGGTCCGCTACCACACGGCGATGGAGTACCGCTTCGTGTCGGGTGGTTTCCTCGAGCCGGGCCCGGCCACGGTGTGGATGCGCATGCGCGGGCCCCTGGTCGAGGGCGAGCAGCCCACCCCGCTCCAGCGGGTGCTCGTGGCGGCGGACTCGGGCAACGGCGTGAGCGCCGCGCTCGACTGGCGCGCGTACCTCTTCATCAACACCGACCTCAGCGTGCACCTGCTGCGCCCGCCCGACGGCGAGTGGGTCTGCCTCGATGCGGTGACCCACGTGAACGGACTGGGTCTGAGCGACACGGCGCTCTGGGACGAGCACGGGCGCATCGGCCGCGCCGCCCAGACGCTGCTGGTGCGCCGCCGCGCTTGACCTGCCCGGCCCCGGCGGCGAGGCTTCGGGCATGGCCGACACCAAAACGCCCGTCCTGATCACCGGCTGCTCCACCGGCATCGGTCGGGCCACCGCGGAGCGGCTCGCCCTGCGCGGACTGACCGTGTACGCGACGGCGCGCCGGATCGAGTCGATCGAGGATCTCAAGGAGGCGGGCTGCCGCACGCTGGCGCTGGACGTGACCGACGAGGACTCGATGCGGACGGCGGTGGAGGCCGTGGAAGCGGCGGAGGGCGCGGTCGGCGCACTCGTCAACAACGCCGGCTACAGCCAGAGCGGCGCGGTCGAGTCGGTCCCGCTCGACGAGGTGCGCCGCCAGTTCGAGACCAACGTCTTCGGCCTGCTGCGCATGTGCCAGCTGGTGCTGCCGGGTATGCGCGCCGCGGGCCGGGGGCGGATCGTCAACGTCAGCTCGATGGGCGGGAAGCTCACGTTCCCGGGCGGTGGCGTCTACCACGCCACCAAGTACGCGGTCGAGGCGATCTCGGACGCGATGCGCTTCGAGGTGCGCGGCTTCGGGGTGCACGTCTCCGTGATCGAGCCGGGGCTGATCAAGACGAACTTCGCTGAGACCGCGGTGGGCTCGGTCTCGCACGCAGACGGCCCCTACGCCGAGTTCAACACCGCCGTGTCGGCGAGCACCGCCGGCGTGTACGACAGCGCGCTCGGCAAGCTCGGCGGCGGCCCCGAGACGGTGGCCAAGGCGATCGAGCGGGCGATCACCGCGCGCCGTCCCCGGACGCGCTACCCGGTGACCGCCTCGGCCCGCTTCTTCATCGCCCAGCGCGCCCTGCTGCCGGATCGCGCCCGGGACGCGGTGGTGGGTACGTCGATCCCGCGGCCGTAGACTTCCCGCATATGGCCTATTTCAAGGACGCCGACGAGGTCTACGCCACGATCGGCAAGCTGTTCGAGGACCTCGCCGAGGACGATGAGCTCGCACCCAAGTTCCAGAAGGCGAACACGATCGTCCAGTACCAGTACCGCGAGCCGCAGTCCCAGATCACGGTGAAGCTGATCGAGGGCGAGGACGGCCAGGTCGACTTCGGCGACACGCCGATGGAGCCTGAGGTCGTCATGTCCATGGACGCCGACACCGCCCACCGCTTCTGGCTGGGGAAGGTGAACGTGACGGTCGCGCTCGCGCGCGGGCAGATGAAGGCGAAGGGACCGGTGGCGAAGATCCTCAAGCTCGTCCCGCTCGTGAAGCCGGTCTTCCCGCGCTACCGCCAGCTGCTGGAGGACTCCGGGCGGCGGGACCTGCTCGAGGCCTCTTGATGGAGGCCGGCTCCGCGCTCGACGCCGCCCCGCTGCGGGGCTTCAAGGACTTCTACCAGTACGCGTCGACCACCCGCGTCATCGCAGGGCGCGACCTCCTCGACTCGGCCGGCTTCGAGTTCAAGAAGGAGGGCGCGCGGCGGGTCTTCCTCGTTACGGACGAGGTGATCCGCGGGACGGGTCTCGTGGAGCGCGTCGAGGCGGGCGTCACCGACGGCGGCCTGGAGGTTGCCGGCGTGTTCGACCAGGTGCCGCAGGACTCCTCGACCGCCGTGGTGGAGCGCTGCGCCGCCGCAGCCAAGGAGGCGGGCGCCGACTCCTTCCTCGCGGTCGGCGGTGGCTCTGTGATGGACACCGCGAAGGTGGCCGACGCCGTCTTCACCCACGGCGGTGGCGCCGCCGAGCAGGAGGGCTTCTTCCTGATGCCGCGAGACGACGACGGCATGGGCAAGCCGTTCGACATCGCTCCGCTGGCCTGCATCCCGACGACCGCCGGCACCGGCAGCGAGGTGTCGATGGCCGCTGTGATCAAGGACCCCGAGCGCAAGGTGAAGCTCGAGATAGCGGACTTCCCGCTGTTCCCTCGGCTGGCGATCCTCGATCCCGAGAGCACGCGCACGCTGCCGGCCAAGATCGCCGCGGCCACGGGGATGGACGCCATGACGCACGCCATCGAGGGCTACGTGTCGACCGACTGGAGCCCGCACCAGGACGCCCGCTCGCTGCACGCCCTGCGCATGATCAGGGGGAACCTCGAGCGCGCCGTGGAGCGCGGCGAGCAGGACGAGGAGGCGCGCGGCAACATGCTGATCGCCGCCAACCTGGCGATCACGATCGCGCTCGGCTCCGTGCATGCGATGTCGCATCCGGCGGGCGCCCAGTTCGGCGTGCCGCACGGCGTGGCCAACGCCATCCACCTGCCGCACGTGATCGAGCACAACGCGGGGGGCGGATCGGATATCGCCGATCGCTACCGCGACATCGCGGACGTGTTCGACGTCAGCGAGCCCGAGGTCGGCCCGGCGCTGGCGGCCTACCTGACCGAGCTGATCGCGCGCCTGGGGCTGCCGACGCGGCTGTCCGAGGTCGGCGTGCCCGAGGAGGGGATCCCCGCTCTGGTGGAGGGCGCGATGGGCGACGGCACGACGCTGCTGAACCCGCGCGAGATGGGTGAGGACGAGTACGCAGAGCTGTACCGCCGAGCGATGTAAGCCACCGGGGGCTCACGCCCCACCCCGCGGCACGCCCGCCGGCCTACGCCAGAAGCTCTTCGCGCTGGGCCCTGACCATCTCGTCGAGCGTCCGGCGCGCCGTGTGCTGAGGCCGCCACTTGAGCAGCCTGCGGGCGCGGTCGGTCTTCATCAGGACCGGCTTGCGCACCGAGTGCAGCCACGCGATCGAGTCCGGAGCCATCGGCAGCCGCGTGGCGATCTCGGCCGTGGCCTCCACCGCCAGCTTGGGGATCGGCACCGAGTACCAGCCGAGTGCCGCGGCGAGGTGCGAGAAGGTCAGCGTCCCGCCCGCGGCCAGGTTGTAGGGCCCGGGCTCGCCCACCCCGCGCACCCCCGCGACAAAGGCGCGGGCCACGTCCTCGGAGTGCACGAGCTGAAAGCGCGCTCCGGGGTCGGGGATCACGGGCCTCAGGGCCGGCAGCGAGCCGAGCAGCCGCACCACCAAGTCCGGCATCGCCTCGCCGAGGCGGAAGTAGGGGATCTCCTGGAGCATCGTGCGCGCCTCGGGGCCGGCCACGATGCACGGCCGGAACACGTACGCGATCGTGCGGCGGCGGTTCAGCAGCGTGGCCGCCAGCACCTGCTCGACATCCGCCTTCTGCTGCGAGTACGGGTGCTCGCGCGACCCGCGCGCGGGGATCTGCTCGGTCAGCCAGTCAGGGTTGTCGTCGTGGAATCCGTAGGCGGCGACGCTCGAGGCGTAACAGATGCGCTCGGTGCCGGCCTTGACGGCCTCCTCGAACACCCGCCGCGAGCCCTTGACGTTCAGCTCGCGTGTGGAATCGCTGGCGTCGAGGATCGCAAAGGCCAGGTGCACCACCACGTGTGCGTCCTTCACGAGGGCGCGCACGCTGGCGGCGTCGGTCACGTCGCCCTGGCGGTACTCGGTCTTGCGCCAGCCGCGCTCGGCCGGGTCGAAGGGCCGGCGCGCCATGCCCACGATCCGCTTCACCGCCCGTGAGCGCTCCAGCGCGTCGACGATGCTGAGGCCGAGGTCGCCCGTCGGGCCGGTCACGGCAACCGTGAGGCCGGTGCTGGCCATGGTGCGGTTCTATCCGATTCGGGCGCGGCGCGTCTGGTCGGGTGGCGCGCTCACCCCCGCTCGTAGCCGGGCTCGCCGGGGAGCAGCACCTCTGCCGTGCCGTTGCGGACGACGACGCGAGGCTGCACCGGCACCACCTCGCGGCTGCGTGCCTTCTCGAGCGCCTCCTCGACAGAGCCCATCTGGGCCAGCGCCTCCAGGTGCTTGATCGTCGGGAAGACGAGCATCAGCTCGCCGCGCCCGTGCGTCTCCAGCGCCGCTGCTGGGCGCAGCCAGCGGGCGTCGACGCACTCCCCGCCGTCGACGGTGGCCTCGGCGCCGGGCGGGGCCTCGGTCACGTAGAACCAGGTGTCGAAGCGAACGACCACCTCGGCGGGGGTGATCCAGCGCGACCACGGCACCACCGGATGGTCGCCCGGCAGCGCCACGCCCGCCTCCTCCTCCAGCTCCCGCGCGGCGGCGGCGGCGTGGTCGGCGTCATCCGCGTGCAAGGAACCACCGGGGAAAACCCAGGCGCCGCCCATGAAGCGCTGCTGTGGGTTGCGCCGCACCAGCAGCACCTCGGGCCCGTCGGGAGCGTCGCGCAGCACCACGATCGATGCCGCCTGTCGAGGCTGCGTGACGTCACCCTCGTTCGACTGCTCACTGGGATGAGGGCCATCCACCCGCACGCGCGCAGCCTAGCGCTAAGGTTCCGCGCTCGAAATGAGCGCTGAAGTGGCCCAGCAATGGATTTGCACCTCCTGTGGGTTCATCTACGACCCGGCGGAGGGCGACCCCGACGGCGGCATTCCGCCGAACACGGCCTTTACGGACATCCCCGACGACTGGTTCTGCCCCGTCTGCGGCGCTCGCAAGAAGGACTTCGAGCCCTACGACGGCTGATTGCGCGGAACCGCTCGCCTCACCCAGACGTCACACAGTCGTATGACGAGCCGGAGGTCCAGCCCTGGCCGGGAGGCTCGTTTTGAGCGGGCTCAAGCCGCCTCGGCCCACACGGCCGCCGACGCGCTCGTCGCCGCGTCGATCGCCTCGGCCGTGATCGCCACGAGCCGGGTCAGCTCGCCCTCGGAGATGGCCAGCGGCGGCATCAGGACGACCACGTCGCCGAGCGGCCGGATCACAGCTCCGCGCCGGCGCGCCTCCAGGGTTACGCGGTGACCGATGCGAGCGCGCAGCGGGTGTTCCGCGAGCTCGATCCCGGTCATGAACCCGCGGCGGCGCACCTCGCGCACCTGCGGGTGGGCGGCGACCGGCTCGAGCAGCTGCTCCAGCAGCTCGATCTTGCGCTCAAGCAGCTCCAGGGTGCGCTCCTCGGCGAACACCTCGAGCGTTGCCAGCGCCGCCGCGCAGGCCAGCGGGTTGCCGGTGTAGGTGTGCCCGTGGAAGAAGGTGCGGAACTCGTCGAAGCGCCCTAGGAAGCCCTCGTAGATGCGCTCGCTGGCCAAAGTGGCCGCCAGCGGCAGGTAGCCGCCGGTGATGCCCTTGGCGAGGCAGAGCAGGTCGGGGGCGACGTCCTCGTGCTCGCAGGCGAACATCCGCCCCGTGCGCCCGAAGCCAGTGGCGACCTCGTCGAGGATCAGCAGCACGCCGTGTCGGTCGCACAGCTCGCGCACCGCGCGCAGGTAGCCCTCCGGGTGCACGAGCATGCCGGCCGCGCCCTGCACGAGCGGCTCCATGATCACGGCTGCCGCCTCGCCCTCGTGCTCGGACAGCAGCCGCTCCATCTCCGCCGCGTCGCCGGGCTCGGCGTGGAGCGTGTCGAACAGCAGCGGGCGGTAGAGCGAGTGGAACAGGTCGATGCCGCCGACCGACACCGAGCCGATCGTGTCCCCGTGGTAGGCCATGCGCAGCGAGACGAACTTGGTGCGTTCCTGCTCGCCACGCTGGCGCCAGTACTGGAACGCCATCTTGAGCGCGATCTCGGTGGCGGTCGAGCCGGAGTCCGAGTAGAAGACGCGCGTGAGCCCGGGCGGCGCGAGCTGGACCAGCCGCTGCGCCAGCTCGATCCCGGGACGGTGGCTGAGGCCCAGCATCGTCGAGTGGGCGACGCGCCCGAGCTGGTCGCGCAGCGCGGCGTCGATGCGGGGGTGGCCGTGCCCGTGGACGTTGCACCACAGCGACGAGACGCCATCGATGTAGCGCCGGCCCTGCACGTCGATCAGGTCGGTGCCCTCGGCGCGATCGACGATCAGCGGCTCCTCCTCGATCCAGCCCTGCTGTTGGGTGAACGGGTGCCAGAGGTGGGCGCGATCCGCGGCGACGAGATCCACGCTGCCACCGTATCGGCGCGGCCGGATGTAGGATCGCCGCCATGGGGAGAGGACTCGCGGCCGTCGCGCTGCTCGCTGCACTGATCATTCCGACCGCCGCGCACGCGCAGGGCGGGAAGCCCTCGGGGCGCTGCGATTTCACCGATCCGGCCGTCTGCCTGTACCCGTGGCCGAACGATCTCTTCACGAAGCGCGACAACGGCACGCCCACGGGCCGGCGCCTCAACATCAAGCGCGCCTCGATGCCGCGCAACAAGGACGGCGTGGCGATCGACCCCAGCGACATGAACCGCGCCGACGGCTTCAGCCCGGGCTCGGCGCTGCTCACGAAGGTGCCGGGCCTCGACACGCCAGAGGCCTTCGCCGCGAGCAAGCTGCCGCCGCTCACCGACCTGAGCCGGGGCCTTGCCGCGAACTCCCCGATCGTGGTGATCAACGCGCGGACCGGCAAGCGCCACCCGATCTGGGCGGAGCTCGACTCGACCGCGACCAGCGCGGCGAGCCGCATCCTGATCGTGCGACCGGCGGTGAACTTCAAGGAGGGCGAGCGCTACATCGTGGCGCTGCGCAACCTCAAGACGGCAGCGGGCAAGGCAATCGAGCCGAGCGTCGGCTTCCGCAGGTACCGCGACGCCACCAAGACGCGCAAGCGCGCGATCGAGCGGCGGCGCGCGCACTTCGAGAGCCTCTTCCACAAGCTGCGCAAGGCAGGCGTGCGGCGCGACGGCCTCTACCTCGCCTGGGACTTCACGGTCGCGAGCAGGCAGAGCCTGGCCGGGCGCGTGCTCAGCATTCGCGACCGGGCCTTCGCCGCGCTGGGCGACACAAAGCTGAGCGACCTCAAGGTCCAGGGCAAGTCCCCGTCGTTCACGATCGACTCATCGATCGACCTGAGCACGGCCGACGACGACCGGATCGCGCGGCAGGTCGAGGGCACGCTGACGGTGCCGTGCTTCCTCAACAAGGGCTGTGTCCCTGGCGGCAAGTTCACCTTCGACCGCCGCGGCCGCCCGGAGCAGCACGGGACCACGACCGCCAAGTTCACCTGCCGCATCCCGCGCTCCGCGCTCGACCCGGCGGCGCCCCCGAAGGCGCGGCCCTCGCTCTACGGGCACGGCCTGCTGGGGAGCCGCACCGAGGTCAACGCGGGCAACGTGCGGTCGATGGCCAACGAGCACAACTTCCTCTTCTGCGCCACAGAGTGGGCCGGCTTCTCGAACGAGGACCTGGGGCAGATCGTGGCGACGATCGGCGACTTCTCTTCGTTCAACACCATCGCGGACCGGATGCAGCAGGGCTTCCTCAACCAGCTGCTGCTCGGACGGGCGCTGATCCACCCGCAGGGGCTCTCGTCGAACCCGGCGTTCCAGAAGAACGGCCAGAGCGTGATCGACACCTCGCGGCTCTACTTCGACGGCAACAGTCAGGGCGCGATCATGGGCGGCGCGCTGACCTCAGTCGCGCCCGACTTCCAGCGGGCGGTCCTAGGGGTGGCCGGGATGAACTACTCGACCCTGCTGCAGCGCAGCGTCGACTTCGACACCTACTCGCAGCTGATCTACCCCGCCTACCCGAAGGAGATCGACCGTCAGCTGCTGTTCGGCTCGATCCAGCTGCTCTGGGACCGCGGCGAGGCCGACGGCTACGCGCAGCACATGACGAGCGACCCACTGCCGAACACCCCCAAGCACCAGGTGCTGCTGCACGTGGCCTTCGGCGACCACCAGGTCTCGGACACCACAGCCGAGGTCGAGGCCCGCACGATCGGGGCGTTCGGCTGGCGGCCGATCCTCGACTCCGGTCGATCCCCGTGGCCGCGCTTCCAGCTCATCCCCAACCCGCCGGGCCCGTCCTTCCGCGGCTCGGCGATCGTGATGTGGGACACCGGGCCGGCGCGGATGGAGGGCGCGGAGGAGGTCGGCACCAACGCGCCCCCGGCGGCGAGCCTGCCCAACCGCGTGGGCGACGACCCGCACGACAACGTGCGCGCGATGCCGGCCGCCCGGGTGCAGAAGGCGACCTTCCTGATCAACGGGCTGGTCGTGGACGTCTGCGGCGGGCGGCCCTGCTACGCGGGCACCTGGACCGGTCCCTAGAGGCACCTCGGCGCATAGCTACGCTGCGGCCCTGATGCCGCCGCTGCCCGTGCTCGTGTTCGTGGTCGGAACGGGCTCGCTGGGTGCCGAGATCGCGGCTGTGCGCCTGCTCGCTCCGTACTTTGGCGCCTCGACGATCGTGTGGGCCAACACGATCGGGGTCGTGCTGGTGTCGCTCTCGATCGGATACTGGCTCGGCGGGCGCCTGGCCGACCGCCAGCCGCACATGCGCGGGCTTTGCCTGCTGGCGCTGACGGCGGCGGGCCTGCTCGCGCTCGTCCCGTTCGCCGCGGATCCGCTGCTCGACGTGGCCGTGGACGCGCTGGACGAGATCTCGGCCGGGGCCTTCGTCGGCTCGCTGCTCGCGGTGCTGGCGCTGGTGGCCGTCCCGGTGCTGCTGCTGGGCGCCGTCTCGCCTTACGCGATCCGCCTCGCAGTGTCGACGGTCGAGGAGGCCGGCACCGTGGCGGGCCGGCTCTACGCGCTCTCGACGGCGGGCTCGCTCGTCGGCACGCTCTTGTCGGCGCTGCTGCTGATCCCCCTGGTGGGCACGCGCCGCACGTTCCTGATCTTCGCGCTGGCGATCGCGATCGTGGCCGTTTGGGGGCTGAGGCCGGTGCGCCGCTACGCGCTTGCGCCGGCGGCGATCGCCGCGCTGATCGCCCTGCCGGTCGGCACGCTCAAGGCCGAGGCCGACAACGGGCGCGTGATCCACGAGGCCGAAACCGAGTACCAGTACGCGCGGGTGGTCGAGAAGGACGACGGTGGCCGGGCGCTCGAGCTGAACGAGGGCCAGGCGCAGCACTCGGTCTGCGAGGCGGAGTGCGACGCCGGTCCGGCCGGGCCGCGCGATCCCACCTCGGTGCTCACCGGCGACGTCTGGGACGGGCACCTGGTCGACGGGTTCCTCGCCCTCGACGAGCCGCCGCGGCGGGTGGCCATCCTCGGCAACGCCGCCGGAACCACCTCGCGCGCGTATGAGGAGTTCTTCCCCGACACGCGCGTCGACGGCGTGGAGATCGACTCCGAGCTGTCCGATATCGGGCGCCGCTACTTCGACATGAACAACCCGCGGCTGCACCTCTACCACGAGGACGCGCGCCCGTTCCTGCGCCGCATCGACACCGACTACGACGCGATCTCGGTCGACGCCTACCGCCAGCCGTACATCCCCTTCTACCTGACCACCGTCGAGTTCTTCGAGACGGTGCGCGACCGGCTGAACGAGGGCGGCGTGATGATCGTGAACGCCGGGCACCCCGAGGGCCAGGACGATCTCGAGAAGGTGCTGACGGCCACGATCGCGGAGGTCTTCCCGCACGTGCTGCGCGACCCGATCGAGCCGACCAACACGCTGATCGTCGCCAGCGCCGCGCCGCTCTCCGTCGACCGCCTGCGCGGCGCGTTCGACCGGCTGCCGCCGGCGCTGCGCGCGACCGCGGTGGGCGCGGCGCAGAGGATCGGGCCGCCGCTGCGCGGGGGCGACGTCTACACCGACGACAAGGCGCCGGTCGAGTGGCTGATCGACAAGTCGATCGTCGACTACGCGGCCGGTGAGGACTGAGCGGGTAGCCTCCTCCCCGAGAGGAAGGAGTGACATGAGCCTGCGCAAGTACGAGCTCGGCACCTATGAGGAGATGACCGCCGCGCATCGCTGGGAGGTGCCGGAGCGCTACAACATCGCCCGCGACGTGTGCGACAAGCACGACCGCGGGCGGCTGGCGATGGTCTGGGAGGACTGGCGGGGCGAAGAGCGCCGCGTGAGCTTCGGCGAGCTGCAGGACCTCTCCAACCGCTTCGCCAACGTGCTCGAGGCGATCGGCGTGGAGCGCGGCGACCGGGTCGCGACGCTGTTGCCGTCGCTGCCGGAGACCGCTGCGGTATTCCTCGGCACGTACAAGCGCGGGGCGATCCTGCTGTCCCTCTCGGTGCTGTACGGCGACGACGGCATCGAGCACCGGCTGCGCGACTCGCAGGCGAAGGCGGTGGTCACGAACTCGGCGAACCGCCACCGCATCCCGGAGGGGATGGTCGAGAAGGTGCTCGTGATGGGAGGCCCCGGCGAGGCCGGCGACGTCGACTTCGACGAGACGATGGCGCGCGCCGCCGATCGCTACGACTTGGCCGAGACCGCCGCGGACGATCCCGCGCAGCTCTACTACTCCTCCGGCACCACGGGGAAGGCGAAGGGCATCCTCCACGCACACCGCTACCTGCTCGCGCACGAGGAGTTCGAGTTCTGCCACGACGTGCGCGACGGCGAGCTCTTCCACGGCTCGGGCGAGTGGGCGTGGGCCGCCGGCATCTGCCCCCTGCTCGGACCTTGGCGCTACGGAGCCGTCGCGCTGGTCCAGGCGCGCAAGGGCGGCTACGACCCCGACGAGCACCTCCGCTTCCTCTCCAAGCACGGCGTGCAGAACCTGTTCACCACACCGACGGCGCTGCGGGCGATGACCGGCGTGTCGGACGCGGGCGCCCAGCACCCGCTTTCGGAGCTGCGCGTTACCTGCTCGGCGGGCGAGCCGCTCAACCCCGAGGTGATCCGCTGGTTTCGCGACCAGTACGGGATCACGGTGCTCGACTACTACGGGCTCACGGAGAGCTACCCGCTGTGCGGCAACTTCCCGACGGTCGAGGTGCGCGAGGGCTCGATGGGACGGCCGATGCCCGGATGGGAGGTGTCGATCCTCGACGAGGACGAGCAGCCACTCGGCGTCGGGGAGCGCGGCGAGATCTGTCTGCGCGCCCGCTCGAATCCGCACTACCCGCTCGGCTACTGGAACCGCCCCGAGGAGGACACCCGCGAGGTGTTCGGCGGAGACTGGTTCCATACCAAGGACGCCGCCGAGATCGATGAGGACGGATACGTCTGGTACGCCGGCCGCGCGGACGACGTGATCATCTCGGCCGGCTACCGGATCGGGCCGTTCGAGGTCGAGTCGGCGTGCGTGGAGCACCCGGCGGTGAAGGAGGCGGCCGCGGTCGCGTCACCGGACGCGCGCCGCGGGGACATCGTGAAGGCGTTCATCGTGCTGGCGGGCGGGCACTCAGCCTCGGACGACCTGGCCGCCGAGATCAAGGCGCAGGTGCGCGAGCGCCACTCGGCCTACGCCTATCCCCGCGAAATCGAGTTCGTGGAGGACCTGCCGAAGACGCTCACGGGCAAGATCCGCCGGGTGGAGCTGCGCGAGCAGGAGCGGGAGCGGAAGGCTACCTCGGGTTCTGGCCCGGCGTCCTAGGGCCCGGCGTCAGTGGCCGCGGGTCGTGTCCCCGCTACGTCGTCGCGGGCTCTTCTTGCCCGGGCGTCCCCGGCAAAGGCGGGAGGTTCGGATCGCCTGCCTCAGCCTCGTAGTCCTCGGAGCGGGTGCTGAAGGTCGATCGAGAACTGCGGATCGAGCGCGAGGACGACGAGCAGCGCCCCGGCCTTGACACCGATCGAGGTGATCCGAGCCACACGTGCCTCCTGCTGCGGCGTTGGCGCGGGTCGTCGCCGATCGGCGCGACCCCCGCGGCGATCGCCATGTAACCGAGCAGCGCGAGCAGGCCGAGAACGAAGGTGTACGCCGGCAGCGCCGCCATGTTCCGCTTGATGACGTCACGGCTCCGGGCGGCGAGCAGCCCGGTGACCAAGTGCGGGTAGAGGAACAGCGCCAATACGGAGCCGAACGCGAGCGTGGAGTAGCCGATGACCAAGGGATCGGCGAGCAGCACGCCGTCCGTTGGGCTCTCCGATGCCGTGAACTTCGCGTCGGCCGCGGCGAAGATCTCGCCCCAGCCGCCCAGCTTGATCGGGATGTAGATGATCGCGGCGAGCACGACGACGTAGATGAGGGTGTCTTTGACAAAGGCGATGAGCGCCGGCGCACGTAGCCCGGA
>JACCSF010000351.1 GCA_013813135.1 Thermoleophilaceae bacterium
GAGATCGTCGAGGTGGCTGCCTTCTCGATGCCGAAGAAGCTGAACATGGATTACGAGTACGATCCGAACATCGTTGCGTCCCTACGGTTTGCTAACGGCGCCGTCGGCAAGCTCGCTACGGTCTTCGAGGCCGACACGCCCTACATCCTGAACTGCAAGTTGCTGGGGACGGAGGCCACGATCGTCAACAACGAGGTCTTCTCTTCGAAGCACTACCCTGGCAGCCTCGGCTACTGGAAGTTCCCGACGATCGAGCCGAGCTCCGGCGACGTGACCCACCACCCGTTCCCGGCGGAAATCGAGCACTTCATCGAGTGCATAGAGCAGGATGTCGAGTCGCACGCCTCCATCCACGACACGTGGAAGTCGATGGAGCTGTGCTGCGCGATCGATGAGTCAGCAGCCAAGGGCGGTCAGCCGGTGACGGTAAACCTCGAGTTGCCGGTTCCGACGTAAGGCCCGTCCAGGGGAGGGGTCGGAGCCGCCTCCCCCTTTCTCCGTCCCTCAATGCCCAGGTTAGGAGTTGCTCATGTCCGATATCCGCCTGCGAGCCATGGAGAGGAGCGACTGGCCGGAGGTCGCCGACCTGATCTATGTGTCGCTGAACTACTGGTCTGTCGCGAACGGGCGGCCGACGTTCTTCGCCGGCGGGCCGGACGCGACCCACGTCTTCTGTGATGTCTACGAGACGCTCGATCCCGGATGCTGCCTGGTGGCGGAGAGCACGAAGACCGGACGGCTGATGGGTTCGTGCTTCTACCGCGAGCGAGAGCTGCACCTCGCGCTCGGCATCATGACCGTGCACCCGGTCTACTTTGGCCAGGGCGTCGGGCGGGCCCTGCTCGGCTTCATCTGCGAGGCGGCCGATCGCGCTGGCAAGCCGTTGCGGCTGGTCTCGAGCGCGATGAACCTAGACTCGTTCTCTCTTTACACGCGCGCTGGCTTCGTCCCGCGCCTGACGTATCAGGACATGGTCCTGCCGGTGCCCGCCGAGGGGCTCCGGGCAGAACTCCCGGTGAGCGAGCGCGTCCGACCAGCCGCCGCCGGCGATGTCGACGCGATGGCGGCGATCGAGATCGAGGTCAGCGGCATCATCCGTACCAAGGACTACCGCCACTTTGTCGAGAATCCCGATGGGCTCTGGCACGTCTCGGTGATCGAGGATAGTCGTGGCGGCCTCGACGGCTTTCTCGCCTCGATAGGCCACCCGCTCTGCAACATGATCGGTCCCGGAGTCGCGCGGACGGAGGAGCAGGCAGCCGCGCTCCTGCTCGCCGAGTTGAATCAATACTCGGGCCGGATGCCGCTTTTCCTCGTGCCAGTGCATTGCCGCGAACTCGTCCAGCTCGCGTACGGATGGGGCGCTCGCAACTGCGAGCTTCATGTGGCTCAAATTCGCGGAGACACCCAGCCGTTCCGCGGCGTCAGCCTCCCTACCTTCATGCCTGAGACCGGATAGCCCTCTTTCGGATCGCGCGACTCAGACAAGCCGCACCCTAGGAGGGCTGGAGACGCCTCACGCCGCCAACAACGTGTCTGGGACAGACATCTTAGGTCAGCGAGACCCGCAAGAAGGAGATCGTCGTCGAATCCAGTCGCGAAGGCTGGTCGACTTCGATGTCCTTTCTATTAGATGGTCGCGTTCACGCAGTGAACGCCGTCTGCAGGACCGCGTACGTGTTGTGCCAGGGGCGGAACTCCTCGAAGACGGAACTCGCGGTCAGGACGTCTGCGTCCGCGTAACGCCTACCGATGATCTGCAGTCCCACCGGGAGTTTGTCGTCAGAGAGCCCGGCGGGGATTGACGCCGCCGGATGACCCGAGAAGTTGATGAGGTACGTCAGGCACCAGCCGATGAGCGAGTCTACGTCAACGCCTGAGACTCGGCTCGGTCCGACAAGTGTTCCCGTCGTCCGAGTTCGGGACCGCGATATCGGCCACCGTCGGCGTCACGAGCAGGTCATAGTCGGCGAACATTCGCTCGATCGCGTCGTAGATCTCGGTTCGCATCCGCTGATCGCGCACCAAGTCGGATAGCGTGAGTCGGTAGCCCTGCTCAACCCACGCTAGGTACTCGGGCGGAAAGTCGCCGCGATGCTCGCCGAGCAGGTCCACGCCCGAAGCCTTGAAGCTCTCCAAGGTTCCGATGCTGGACCACATGATCATGCGGCACCACAGATCGCTCAGCTCTCGCTGGTCGCGCTCGATTCCGAGCGTCACTTCCTCGACGTGGGCGCCGGCGTCCTCGAACGCTCGAATCGCACGCTCGACGACCTCGGTGACGCGACTATCGACCGGGTAGACGTCGAAATTCGGGCTGTCCGCGATCCGCCAACCGCGGACCGAGCCGCGGAGCGCGGCCGCGAAGCTCACCTCCTCGTCGAGGCTGAACGGATCGCGGGGGTCGTGGCCGGCGAGAGTGGTGAGGACGAGCGCAGCATCCTCGACGGTACGCGTGATCGGGCCCTCGAAACGGAAGGGGTAGGTACCGGAGAATCCATCCGGACGGGCGACGAAGGGGATACGCCCGAACGAGGCCTTGTAGCCGTAGACGCCCGCACCACGCTGCCGGGATCCGGATCGAGCCGCCGCCATCGGACGCACCCGCGAAGGGGACGAGACCGGCGGCGACGGCGGCGGCGCTGCCGCCCGACGAGCCCCCCGAGTTCCTGGAGAGGTCGAACGGGTTCCGCGTCGGGCCGAACATGTAGTTGTCGCACGTTCCCCGAAACCCCATTGTCGGACTGTTCGTCTTGCCGACGACGATCGCGCCGGCGCGCTCGATCCTCTCGGCGAACAGTCCGTAGAAGTCGGGGGTGAACGTCGCGAGCGCTCGGATGCCGCCGAGCGTCGAGGGCCAGCCGGGCTTGAAGTCGAACAGGTCCTTGATCGCCGTCGGCACGCCGTGCAGCGGGCCGACCTCCTCGTGGGCATCGAGTGCGCGTTCGGCCTCCCGAGCTGCACGGCGCGCGTCGAACCCGAAGTAGACGAAGGCGTTCAAGCGCTCGTTCGTCGTCTCGATCCGCTCGATCGCCGCGTCCACTACCTCAACCGGCGAGAGCTCGCGACGTCTGATGCAGGCTGCCAGCTCAGTCGCAGTTATGTACGCCTGCTCGTCCCGTCTCATCGCGGAAGTCCGAGAATGCGGATCGGTGCCAGCCGGCCCGTGTTTACTCATTCGGCGGCGCGCCGACGTGAAGAACCAACGACTGATCGCCGTCCGCGCTGTAGACCGTCGCGCCGTCGCCACCAAAGATGTGCGCCGTTCCTAGGTCGAATGCGACGGGCAGACGCTCGTCTGGTCGATACGCGACTCCGGGTGGAGTCAACGCCTTGATGACCTGACCGTGAAGCTCGAGGTCGACGATCGTCTCCGGGCCCAGCGGCTCGACAGCGATCACTCGACACGCGAGCCGCGAGTCGCCTGCATCGCGGCCGAGCATCACTGCCTCGGGCCGGACACCGAGGGTAGCGCCGGAGCCCATGAGCGCCCGAAGCGGATCCAGCGTACCGTCTGGCAGACTTCCGATCCGGATCTCCGCGTGGTCGAGTGATAGCTGGCCGTCATTCTCGACGACGTTCATCTCGATCAAGTTGATCGGGGGCGAGCCGATCGTCCACGCAACGAGCTTGTTGGCCGGTCGCCGGTAGATCTCCTGGGGAGACGTCACCTGCTGCACCCGCCCCCCGGCTAGTACGCAGATCCGATCCGCGAGGCTCATCGCCTCCACGTGATCGTGCGTCACGTAGATGAGCGTCTTCTCGAGGTTGCGCTGCAAGTGCTTGAGCTCTGCTCGCATCTCGACCCTCAGAAGCGCGTCGAGCGCGGAGAGCGGCTCGTCGAAAAGGTAGACGTCGTGGAGACGCACGAGCGCGCGACCGATCGCGACCCGCTGTCGCTCCCCTCCGGAGAGGTGGGCTGGGCGTCGATTGAGCAGCGGCTCGATACGCAGGAGCCTCGCGATCTCCCTGACCCGTGCATCGCGCTCCGCCGCGCTCGGTCGCGGCGACTGCTGTCGCAACGGGAACCCGAGGTTCTTGGCCACGGTCTTGTCGGGGTAGAGCGCCAGGTTTTGGAAGACGATGCCAACTGACCTCTTGCCCGGCTCCGATCCCGTGACATCATGACCACCGATTTCGACCGTGCCGGCGTCGGGGTGCTCGAGGCCGATGATGGAGCGCAAGAGGGTCGTCTTGCCGGCTCCCGGAGGGCCCAGAACGCAGAAGAACTCCTGGTGGGCAACGTGGAGCGACACGTCGTCGAGCGCCTGGATCGAACCGAATCGCTTGCTCACGTGATCCAAACGGACGTCGGTCACTCAGATCAACGCTAGACCCGAATCGTCGAAGAGGTGGAACTTTGTCCGCTCGAACGCGACGCCGACCCGCTCCCCCATCGTAGGGCGCACGCTGGGCAGCACGACCACGCGAAGGCTGAGATTGTCTACGCCGACGTGAACGATGTTGCGTGGACCGAGTTCCTCCAGCAATGACACGGTTCCGCGTAGATCGACTGCGTCATCCTCGGGCGAGACAAGTCGAGCGTGCTCCGGGCGGAATCCCAGCTTGTACAAGCCGTCGTTCGTCGTTGCGAACCGCCGTTCCGCAGCAAGAGCGATCAGCTGGTGACCGCCGTCGACCGCCCTGGCAACGAGCCCGAAGCCCGAATGCTGTAGCCCCACATCAATCAAGTTCATCGGGTTCGAGCCGACGAACCCGCCCACGAACAGATTCGACGGGCTGTCGAACACCTCTTCAGGCGTGCCCCACTGCTGTAGGCGACCACGATCGAGGATAGCGATGTGCTCGGCCATCGACATAGCCTCCAACTGGTCGTGAGTGACGTAGATCATCGTCTGACCGAGCTCACGCTGGAGGCGCTTGAGCTCGGTGCGCATGAACGCGCGAAATCCAGCGTCCAGGTTCGAGAACGGCTCGTCGAGGAGGAAAACGTCCGGATTCACGATCATGCTCCGGCCGATCGCGACCTTCTGCAGATCGTTGACCGAGAGCCCCCTTACGCCCCGGCCGAGGAGCGGCTCGATGTCGAGTAGCTTGGCGACGCGATGCACCGCCGCGTCGACCTCGGCGGCGGGCATCTTCCGCACCCGCAGCCCGTACGCAATGTTCTCATAGGCGGTGAGCTTGGTGAAGATCGCGTAGTTCTGAAAAACGAAGCCGACGTTCCTCTTGCCGATGGGAACATCCACAACGGATGCTCCGTTCATACGGATCTCTCCCGTGCTGGGCACCTCCAAGCCCGCAATCATGTTCATTGTCGTGGTCTTGCCGCATCCGGAGGGACCGAGCAGCGCGACGAAGGATCCGTCCGGGATATCGAGCGACAGATCGACAACAGCCTCGACCTTGCCGAAGAGCTTGTCAATCCGATCGAGTTCGATCTGTGCCATCAGCGCTTGATCGCCCCGAAGGTCATCCCGCGAACGAGGTGCTTCTGGATGAACACGGCGAGCACGAGCGGAGGCAGCATGAGAATCAAACCGAGCGCTGCCTGCGGCCCGAACTCCCGACCCGTCGAGGCCGATGTAATCTCGTTCAGAAAGACGGGCGCGGTCTTATTCGCGTCGGTGAGGGAGAGCGCGATTATGAAGTCCGACCAGTTGAGGATAAAAACGAACAGCGCCGTGGTCGCGAGACCATTCCGTGCCAGCGGGAGGATCGCCTTCACGAACACGCCCATCCGCGAACAGCCGTCAACCCGCGCCGCTTCACCGATCTCGCGTGGGATCTCGTCGAAGAAGCTCAGCATCAACCAGACCACGAAGGGGAATGTGACAGCCCCGTAGACGAGGGCGAGGCCGTGAACAGTGTCGAACAGCTGGAGATACGTCCAAAGGAACAGGATCGGCACGATCACGGCGATCGGCGGGAACATCCGCATCTGAAGGATGGAGAATGGGTGGTGGCGGCCACCGGCGCGGTGACGCGAGATCCCATACGCCGTCAACGTCCCGCACACGAGCGCGAGCAACGTGCCGCCGATACCTGCGATCAGGCTGCGGATGATGGAAGGGGTCGCGTCCAGGGGGGCCTCAATGATGCCCCCAAAGCCGCCGGTATCGCCGATGTTCAGTACGCGAATGAAGTTCGAGAGCGTCCAATCCTCAGGGAGCCAGTACGTCGTGCCGTCCGTCGGAGCCCACTCCTCCGCCGGCTTGAACGCCATCGTGGTCGTCCAGAAGATCGGAAACAGGAGGATGACGAGGAACAGGGCGACCGCCAGCACACGTGCGCAGACGATCAGGCGACTGACGTTCCGTGATGACACTAGGCCTCCCGCTGTGCGCGCTCGATCGGCTTCACGGCCTGGAATGCGATGATGCTGACGAGGATCATCACAAGAATGCCGACGGCCGCGGTGTAGCTCCACCGGGCGTTGATAAACGCCTCCCGGTACAGAGCGACCGAGATCGTCGAGGAACTCTCGCCCGGCCCACCCTGGGTCAGCAGCCAGGAAGCATCGAAGATCTTGAAAGCCTCCATCGCGCGAATAATCAAGGCGATTATGATAATTGGCTTCAGCAGCGGCAGAGTCACCGTCCGCAGACGCTGAAACCACGATGCACCGAGAATGCGTGCTGCATTCTGCTGGTCATCGGGCACCGCGAGCATCCCCGCGACCAGGATCAGGAACATGAGAGGCGTCCACTGCCAGACGTCGACGAGGATCACACTGACCGGCGTCCAATGCGGATCGGTGAGCCACCCAATCTGGACGTCACCCGGCACCAACCCACCGAGGATGATATTGATCGGCCCACTCGATTCGAGCAACAGGAAGAATACGAAGCCCGCCACTGCCGGGACGACCATCATGGGCAGAAGTATGAGCACGGTGACGACGCGGTGGCCTGGGAAGCCCTCGACGAAGAGAAGTGCCAGCACGAATCCGAGCGCGAACTCAAGACCCACCGAGACAACAGTAATGATCGCCGTGCGTAGGAGAATGCTGAGGCTGCGACCGCTGAACGCCTCGGCGTAGTTGTCGAACCAGATCCATGATTCGTGGGCGTCGTACCAGCTCAGCCCGCTCGTCGGCGACCAGGCCGTGAGGCTGATGTAGAGAGCGACAACGGTCGGGAAGGCGATAAGGAGCGTCATGAGCAAGATCCCGGGCGTAATGAGTCGACGGCCGAAGATCTGATCTGCCTTCGACGGAATGGCCTGGTTGACCGATCCGGCGGTCAGCCCGTGTGTGCCATTCGGCTCACTGCCGATGGTGGGTCGCTCAGAGCAGTCCTCTTTTTGCGCATGGTCACGATTCATGATTGGTCTGGTCGTACCGTTGTCTCGCCCTCGATTTTTGGGTCGTCCGGTCGTCAGCCGGCTGATCGGGGCAAGCCGACGACGGGACGACCAGTTCAGATTCTAGGGCGCGCCGTAACCGAGTTTCTTCAGTTCGGCCTTCGTTGCGTAGGCTGCATGGTTCGGCTTGGTAGGCCAAGCCAACTTCTTCTGAGCGCGCCAGGCCTTCGCCACCTTTTCCCGACCGATGCGTTTGGTCGTCTTGTTCCACGCGCTTTCGATCGCGTCGAGCGCTTGCTCCGGTGTAATCTGCTTCGAGAGCATCTTCTGCTGGTTGATGTCCATTGCCTGAATATATTCGTTCGCCCCGGGGAGGCCCGAAATTTGCGGCACGGAGCCTCTCGTCTGGATTTTCTGGACATCCATCGTCTGGGCTCCGTAAGTGGAGCGCACGTAAGGGTCGTCGAACGACGTGACCTTGTTCGGGTCGTTGTACCCCGACGGGTTTGCCGTAATCAGGTTGTAGACCTGGCTCGCGGTCGCGTACTGGAGGTAGCAGTACGCGGCCTCGTGGTACTTGGAGGGTGAGTACCGGTTCACGCCTTGGATCGCCATGAAGTAGAGGAAGTCGTGTGCGACCAGCTGCCCGCCGACCTTCCAGCCGGGCATGAGGATCGCCGTGTCCTTGTCGGCGATGTTGACCTTGTCCAGGGCAGTCTTCGAGGTGACCTTGAGCAGGTTCGGGAAGGCCCACGTCATCGCCGACCCACCCGCCCCCCAGTTGGTGAACTGCTGCAGCCAAATCCACGAGAGGGCGTCCGGAGAATTGAACGCCTGCGTCTCGAGAAGGTGTTTCATCACCTTCAGGCCCGCGGGACCGTTGATCTGGGGATTCATGTCATCGTCGAAGTAGTACTTGACTGGATTGGCAAGTGACGCGAACCGGAGCGGGAAGGCGTCCGTTCCCCACCCAGGAGAGCGGAGGTCGGTCGCCCCCAGGAGGCGTTTGTCCGGCCGGGTGAAGAACTCGGCGATGTCGCGGTAGTCGTCCCATGTCCTCGGATAGTCAAGTTCATATCCGTAGCGAGCTCTGAAGGCCTTGCCCTCCTTCGGGCTCTCGATCAGATCCTTGCGGATCCGGAAGATCTGCCAGTCGCCGTCGCCGCAGGCTCCGTACGGCTTGCCGTTGTAGTAGTTGAGGAGTCGAGCTGTCCTGGCCCCACCCGTGTAACCGAGCTTCGGGTGGGCCCAGTCGGGCCCCAGACGTTGCACATACTGGCTGAGATCGGCGATGATCCCCGCCTCGGCGAGATCGCCCATGTCGGCGAGGCCAAAGACGATCGTGTTCAGCCGCCCGTCCTTGGTCGCTCCGATCTTCAGCGCCTTCTGGTACACGAGTGCGGGGTCGACCGGATCGAACTTGACCCTGATGCCCGTGTACTTCGTGAACATCTCGTTGATCGACTCGCTGTTGCCCTTCGGAAAAGGGGTCTCGTACTGGCCGACTGCGCCCGAGTAGAGACCGACGACGAGCGTGTCGGGGGCCTTCCCCTGGCTCTTCAGCTGCTTGGCGCGAAGGAGCGCCCGGCCAGGTGCCGAATTCTCCTCGAACTGGTAGTTCGCCGCTCCCTTGAACCCCGTCGGACCAAATCGCTTTGCCCCCGTCTTACTGAGCCGCTGGGTCGCTGCACCAGCAGCCGACGGGACACTCGCGGCCAGCAACAACCCGAAGCTGGTCTGTCCTGCGCGTTTCAGGATCTGGTTTCGTGTAAGGGGCGTCTCCCAGCCCCCTCCTGCCTCGTCTGCTTCGCTGAAATCGCCAAGACCCTCGGCGACAGGCGCCGGATCTTCGACGCTGTGCATCCTTGCCTCCTTACACCGGGTCGGGGCCTGGATTTCGGCCCGCGGGGTGGGTCAGCCACTAACGATTGGTAAGGAAGTGTTCTTATCATACTGTTGGGGGCACCGTCAAGGAGTGGTGCGCATCTGGCCAGACCTCGGAGGTGAGACACACCGTAGATACGGACTTGATGTTCGTCTCCGCGCACTGCGTCACCTCTACTGGCAGAGCACGCCGGGCCGGTACCGACGCCAAGGCACCAATTTCGGGCCAGTCGTAGGCAAGAGTAAACCGCAAAAAGGGGGGCCCCGCGATGGACGATGGGACAGAGGTTGAGATTGTCCGGGCGACGTGGCTCGCATCGAACCCGGGCACGACGCATGGGTCATCGGTGACGAGCCGTGCATCGCGGTCGACTTTGGGCCCTCGCCGGCGTACGCGAAGCAGCAGTAGCGCGAGCCGACCCGAGCCGGAAAAGCCGACCTCATTCCTATCGCGGCCTAGGTGCAGGCCGTCTCAGGCGACGGCCTCGATCGCGATCGTGCTGCCCCCGTGCTCGTCCGCTGCGGGTGCGGCGTTAGGTTCGAGCTCTCGGCGCGGCGCAAGCGCGCCTACCGGGCGGAATGCCGCGCGCCGTGACGCGCGGATTGTCGACGTCCTCCTCATCCTCCGCCCGACGAGTCCGATCGGCGCTATTGACTCGGCCTTCGCGTCCACGTCCGTGCGCACCCCGCACGCGCGTCATCGACGCATTTCAAATCACGGGAAACCCTGCTCGCGAGGGGAACTGCGACGTGTGTGCCCACGCACGCAATCCCGTCAAATGCACACCGGGGCGCGTCAG
The DNA here is from genome assembly GCA_013813135.1 of Thermoleophilaceae bacterium. Lineage (GTDB taxonomy): Bacteria > Actinomycetota > Thermoleophilia > Solirubrobacterales > Thermoleophilaceae > JACVRW01. The sequence continues at coordinate 9,951 of JACCSF010000351.1, forward strand.
CGGCAGGGGCTTCGAAGCGAAACGGTGCATCCCCAGGATG
>JACCSF010000303.1 GCA_013813135.1 Thermoleophilaceae bacterium
ATCCCGTGCGGGGGGCCCTGGAAGGACTTCAGGTAGGCGTAGGGGATGCGCATGTCCTCGAGGCGCAGCGACTTGAGCGCCTTGAAGCCGAAGACGTTGCCGATGATCGAGGAGGTCAGGTTCGCGACCGAGCCCTCCTCGAACAGGTCGATGTCGTAGGCGATCTTCGCGATGTACTGCCCGGGCGTGCCCGGGACCTCGTCGCAGGTGTAGGCCTTGGCCTGGTAGTGCTCGTGCGGCGTCAGCCGGTCCGTCCACACCACCGTCCACGTCGCCGTCGAGGACTCTCCCGCCACGGCGGCCGCCGCCTCGATCGGATCTACGCCCTCCTGCGGCGTGATCCGGAAGGCGCACAGGATGTCGGTGTCCTTCGGCTCGTAATCGGCGTCCCAGTAGCCCATCTCGGCGTACGGGGTCACGCCAGCCGCCCAGCGGTCCTTATTCGTGCCGTTTCCAGAGGTGGGGGTCATGCATCCTTCCTCGGTTGCCGCTTGGGAGGCAACGGTACCGCGCAGACACAAAGCCTTCAAGGAAGTTTCGAGCAGATTACTTAGCCAAAATCCTATTAATGCGCCGGAGCGGTGTGCCTTTCCTCGAAGCTCCCAGAGGCCTCTCCGTCGGCGAGCCAGATGGATGCGACCCCCACCTGTGGGGTCAGCATGGTGACCTCGGGCACCACGGCCGTGACGGACTCCCTGGCGCAGAAGTCGATGTCCGACCCCTGTTCGGTGGCACGCAGCACGGCGGCGTCGGCGCTCTGCGTCAGCGCCTCGCGGGCGTTCCGGTAGGCGCCGGCGAGCCGCTCGGCGGCCAGGGCCGCATCCGTCCGCGCGCCCGCGAGCCGCGCGACGATGCGTCCGGCGACGTACGCGTCCTCCAGAGCGAAGCGGCCGTCGGTGCCGGCGCAGACGATCGTCGCGTCCTGGCCCGGCGGAATGCGCTCTGTCAGGGCGTTCAGGTTGAGGAGCGAGCCGACGAGCACCTCTCTCGCGGCCGCGAGCGCAGACAGGATCGCCGGCGTTCCGTTGGTGGTGCACAGCACCAGGTCCTCGCCACGGGCCCGCCCGAGCGCCTGCGGGGAGTTCCCGTAGTCGAAGCCCTCGATTGGCAGGCAGCCGCGCTCGCCGGCGAGCAGGCGGCCCGGCCCCCGGAGGCGGGTGGCCTCCTCTGGCGAGGCTGTGCAGAGCACGCGCCGGTAGCCCACCTCGAGGGCCGTCACAATCGTCGAGCTCGCTCGCAGGACGTCTACCACCACCGCCACTCCGGTCGCCCCGAGCCCGGACGGCGTGAAGGCGACGTCGATCGACGCCGCCCGCGGCGGGTCGCCGGGGCGACGGCCCGGGGGCCCGCTCACAGCGGGAGCGCCTGCTCGAGCTCCTCGGAATAGCGCCCGAAGCGGGCCTCGCCGTTGCAGCGGGCCCGATGCGCGAAGGCGGCCTGGGCTTCGGCGGCCTGCGACTCCTCGCCGCCCCAAACCTCGAGGGGCGCTGCCTGAAGCGCCCGGCCATAGGAGAAGCTCAGCTCCCACGGCACACCGCCGATCGAATTCATCGCACTCAGATGGCCGCTGGCGAGCTCGTCGCCCTGGCCACCTGAGAGGAACGCGATGCCGGGCACGGCCGCCGGGACCACCTGGCGAAGGAGGGCCAGTGTCCGCTCGGCCACCTCTTCGACGCCGGCCTGCCGCGCACAGGAGTAGCCCGACAGCACCATGTTCGGCTTCAGGACGATGCCCTCGAGCAGCACCCGCTGGTCGAGCAGCTCGCCGAACACGTCGCGTAACGTGGCGCGGGTGATCGCCTCGGAGCGTTCGATCGTGTGGTCGCCGTCCATCAGCACCTCGGGCTCGACGATCGGGACGATCCCAGCCTCTTGGCAGAGTGCGGCGTAGCGGCCCAGCGCGTGTGCGTTCGCCGACATGCAAGCTCGGCTCGGGCGGTCTTCCCCGATCGCGATCACCGCTCGCCACTTCGCGAATCGGGCGCCCAGCTCGCGGTACTCGGCGAGCCGCTCGCGCAGGCCGTCGAGCCCTTCGGTCACGGTCTCGCCCTCGAAACCGGCGAGCGGCTTCGCACCCGAGTCGACCTTGATACCCGGGCTCATGCCTCGGGTTGCGAGGAACTCCGGGAACGGGGTCCCGTCTGACGTGGACTGGCGGATCGTCTCGTCGTACAGAATCACGCCGCTGATGTGCTGCTCGGCGCCGGGTGTCGTGAACAGCAGCTCGCGAAAGCGCCGGCGCGCCTCTTCGCTCGACTCGACGCCGACAGACTCCAGCCGCTTGGTCATCGTGCGGTTGCTCTCGTCGGCCGCCAGGATGCCCTTACCCTCAGCGACCAGCTCGCGCGCCGTCGTCTCGAGCGCTTTCCGGTGCCGCTTCATAGTCACTCCTCGATGTGCCGGATTGATGCCGCCCGTTGTCCGTCCAAGACCTACGGACGCTAGCCGGTTAGCCATCGAAGAACAACAAGGACTCCAGAGCCCCCCGTTAGACGGATGCCTAATGCAGATCGCCTACAGTGCGTACCGAACCCGGCGGCTACGGGCTGCCCGGGCGGTATGGTCACAGGCCGTTGGTCACGACAAGCACAACCAGGCGTACGCTTCAGAGGCTCAAGGCCAGCGTGATCGAGTGAACGACTGCGGCGACCACTGCATCACCTGCTCCGACGAGGGCATACCGATGCAGGTGGAGCGCATCGACGAGGCTCGCCGCCTCGCTCTCTGCACGGCGGAGGACGGCTCAAAGAGCACGGTCGAGATCGCGCTCGTCGAACCCGTCGTGCCCGGCGACCGGCTCCTGGTCCACGCCGGGGTCGCCCTCGTGGGGCTCGAGTCATGAAGTACGTCGACGAGTTCCGCGACCCCGAGCTCGGGCGCGTGCTCGCCACCGAGATCCTTGCCGCAGTGGAGCCCGGCCGGCACTACAAGTTCATGGAGGTCTGCGGGGGCCACACGCACTCGATCTACAAGTACGGGGTCGACGACCTGCTGCCTGCCAACGTCGAGCTGGTGCACGGGCCGGGCTGCCCGGTATGCGTGATCCCGATGGGCCGCGTCGACGACGGCATCGCTGTTGCGCGCGAGCCGGGCGTGATCTTCACCTGCTTCGGCGACATGATGCGCGTACCGGGATCGGACGGCAGCCTGCTGGACGCCAAGGCCGAGGGTGCGGACATCCGGATGGTGTACTCGCCGCTCGACGCGCTGCGGATCGCCAAGCAGAACCCCGACCGCGAGGTCGTCTTCTTTGCGATCGGCTTCGAGACAACGGCGCCGTCCACCGCCCTCACGCTCATGCGCGCGAAGGCCGAAGGCGTCAAGAACTTCTCCTGCATCTGCAGCCACGTCACGATCGTGCCGCCGCTGCGCGCGCTGCTCGACTCCCCCGACCTGCGACTCGACGGCTTCGTCGGCCCGGGTCACGTATCGACTGTCGTCGGCGTCCGGCCATTCGAGTTCATCCCGGCCGAGTACGGCAAGCCGATCGTCGTCGCGGGCTTCGAGCCGCTCGACGTCTTGCAGGCGATCCGCATGATCCTCGTGCAGCTCGCCGAGGGGCGTTGTGCCGTCGAGAACCAGTACGCGCGAGTGGTCCCCTACGAGGGCAACCAGCGCGCGCTCGAGGTGATGGCCGAGGTGTTCGAGCTGCGGCCGCACTTCGAGTGGCGCGGGCTCGGGTTCATCTCGCAGAGCGGGCTGAAGCTCTCGGACGCCTACGCGGAGCTCGACGCCGAGCTGCGCTTCAGCGTTCCCGGGATGCGCGTCGCGGACCCGAAGGCCTGTCAGTGCGGCGAGGTTCTGAAGGGCGTGATCAAGCCGTGGGAGTGCAAGGTGTTCGGCACCGCCTGCACTCCCGAGCGACCGATCGGCACCTGCATGGTCTCCTCCGAGGGGGCCTGCGCGGCCTACTACAACTACGGCCGCTTCGCGCGCGAGCGGGAGGTGGTCTAGCTGGCCGACCCGCCGGGTGTTGTCCCCGACCGTGAGGAGCGCATCCTCGGAATCATCGAGACTGCCCGCGGCAAGCGCGCGAAGTTCCGCGACGACCGCATCAACATGTCGCACGGCGCCGGTGGCAAGGCGACCCAGAGCATGATCGAGGGCCTCTTCGTGCCTGCATTCGGATCGGAGACGCTCCGCGCCATGGGCGATGCGGGCTTTGTCGAGGCGGACGGCGTCGAGCTCGCGATGACTACCGACTCCTTCGTCGTCAAGCCGATCCGCTTCCCGGGCGGCTCGATCGGGGACCTGGCCGTCAACGGCACGGTCAACGACCTCGCCGTATCCGGCGCACGGCCGCTCGCGGTGAGCCTGTCGCTGATCCTCGAGGAGGGTCTCGCTGCGGACGAGCTCAAGGCGGAGGTCGAGGCAATCGCCGGCGCCGCCGAGGCGGCCGACGTGCATATCGTCGCCGGCGACACGAAGGTCGTCGAACGCGGCGCCGCCGACAAGATGTACGTGTGCACGACTGGCCTCGGCCGACGCGACCCGCGTGCCCGGATGGCGACCGACGCGATCCGCCCCGGCGACCGCATCCTGCTGTCCGGCACGATCGGCGAGCATGGCACCGCGATCATGCTGGCTCGCGGTGAGTTCGAGCTCGACGCCGCGATCGAGTCGGACACGCGCCCACTGTGGCCGGTGGTGAACGCGCTGCTCGAAGAGACCGGTCCCTCGCTTCGCTGCATGCGCGACGCCACGCGGGGAGGTGTGGCGTCGGTGCTGAACGAGCTCGCGCGCGCATCGCAGGTGGCGATGCTCGTGCATGAGGCGGCGGTGCCCATCGAACCGGCCGTGGCCGGGGCCTCCGAACTCTTGGGGATAGACCCAATGTACGTGGCCAACGAAGGCAAGCTCGTCGCCTTCGTGGCCCCGGAAGCCGCGGACCGCGCGCTCGACGCGCTGCGCGCGGTACCGGGCTGCGAGCGCGCGGCGGAGATCGGCGAGGTGCGCACCGAGCCTCCCGGGATGGTCTTAGTGGAGACGAGCTTTGGTGGCAAGCGGGTCATGGACCAGCTGGTCGGGGACCCGCTGCCGCGGATCTGTTGACGGAGGAAAGAGCGCTGCACGTGCCGTGACGCAGCTGAACACCGATCCAAGCTTCGGCGGCGAGTGCCACCTGGACCCCAGCAATGCCCGGCCGAGTTCAAGGTCGGAGAGGACGCCCCAATGATGGTCTCCGCGATCACCGAGGGCGAGAAGAAGCCGCTCAAGTACCCGGGGGCCGCGCCGCGCATCATCGTCAGCGCGAAGACGGGGGAGGGCATCGAGGCGTGGCGCGACTGGCTCAGCCGCGTGGGTGCCCCCGTGGAGGCGCGCGCTTGAGCCACGCGCTCGGGAGCGACCTGCTCGAGCGTGCGCTCACCGAGCGCACGCAGGCCAACAGCGCCTTCTTCGAGCTCGAGTCCGAGCGGGTCGCGCGGCTGTGCCACAAGATGGCTGAGCGCTTTGCGCGCGGCGGGCGCCTGATCGCCCTCGGCCGCTCGCCGGCCGCGCGCTCGGACGCCCGGCACGTGGCGGTCGAGTTCGTCCACCCGGTGATCGTCGGCAAGCGGGCGCTGCCCGCGCTTGCGCTGACCGCCGAGGGCGGGCCGTTACCGGCGCAGGTCGCGCTCGTGGCCGAGCCCGACGATCTGGTGATCGCCTTCGAGCCTGAAG
>JACCSF010000358.1 GCA_013813135.1 Thermoleophilaceae bacterium
CCCCCGGACCCCGCCGGAGATTGGCAGGCCAACGATGCCCCAGCGCACATCTCTCGACCCCGCTGATGCCCGGCGGGCTCGCTAGCGAGATCCTCGACCTCGCGCTCGCCCCGGCCGGGCGGGCGCGGGTGGAGTGGGCCGAGGGGCAGATGCCGGTGCTGCGCTCGATCCGCGAGCGCTTCGCCGCCGACCACCCGCTCGAGGGGGCCAAGGTAGCGGCCTGCCTGCATGTGACGGCCGAGACGGCCAGCCTGATGCATGCGCTCGTCGCCGGCGGCGCCGAGGCCGCACTCTGCTCGGCCAACCCGCTCACCGTGCAGGACGGGGTGGCGGCCGCGCTCGTCGAGCAGGGCATCCCGGTGCAGGCCACGCGCGGGGAGGACGCCGAGATGTACGCCAAGCACGTCGGCGCGCTGGCCGAGTGGGGGCCCGACATCACGCTCGACGACGGCGCCGACCTGCTGATGCTGCTCCACCGCTGGGAGCGGCACGTAAAGGGCGGCGCCGAGGAAACCCGCACCGGGCTGCTGAGGCTCAGGCGGCTCGAGCAGGACGGCAAGCTGAGCTGCCCGGTGATCGCCGTCAACGAGTCGCGCACCGAGCGCACCTTCAACGACCGCTACGGCACCGGCCAGTCCGCGATCGACGGCATTCTGCGCGCGACCAACCTGCTGCTGGCGGGCCGCACGCTGGTGCTGCTCGGCTACGGCGCGACCGGCAGGGGCATCGCCCAGCGGGCCCGCGGCGCCGGGGCGCACATCGTCGTCTGCGAGGTCGACCCGTTGCGCGCGCTCGAGGCGCGCATGGACGGCTACGAGGTGATGCCGGCGCTCGACGCGGCCGAGCGCGGTGACCTGTTCGTGACGGTGACCGGCTCGCGCGGGGTCCTGCGCCGCGAGCACCTGGAGCGCATGAAGGACGGCGTCGTGCTCGCGAACGCAGGCCACTTCGACGTGGAGATCGACCTCGACGAGCTGCGCGAGCTGGCGACCGGCGGCGTGCGCCAGGTGCTGCCGCTGGTCGAGCAGTACGACCTCGGCGGGCGGGTGCTCAACCTGCTCGCCCAGGGCCGCGTGGTGAACCTGGCTGCCGGTGAGGGTCATCCCGCCGGCGTGATGGACATGAGCTTCGCCAACCTCGCCCTGGCGGTCGAGCACCTGGTGGTCAACGGGGAGACACTCGAGCACCGCGTCCTCGACGTGCCGAAGGAGATCGACGAGGAGATCGCGCGGCTCAAGCTGGAGTCGCTCGGCGTCGAGATCGACGAGCTGACCCCGGACCAGCAGGACTACCTCAGCTCCTGGGGCGGGTGACCGCGAGCGCTACTCCCGGCGAAGAACCCTTTCGGAAACGACGATGGCGGCCCGGGGGCCGCCATCGCGGGAGGGAACCTCTGTTGGCCGCTGCCGTCTAGGCCAGGCGCGGGAGCAGCCGCGCAAGGGCGCGGCGCTCGGGGCGCACGCCCTCGCGGGCGTGCAGTCGCAGCAGCTCGACCAGATCGCCGCTGGGGCGGAACGGGTCGGCGATCGCAGTACTGGAGTCGATCTCGACGGCGGCCCAGAGCTCGCCGCCGACCTCGGCCACCAGCGCCTCTCCGGTCGGCGGGAACGAGCTGTCAAGCGCTGCAAGGCGGATAAGCGCGCCGGCATCCTCGGTCTCGGCGCGGCGGATTGTGAGCGTCTTGTCGGTCATGTCGGTCCCCTCGGTTCAGTTCGACGTTGCTCTAAACATGATCGGCGTCCGAGGCCATAAGTTCAAATTCGGACTTCTGCTGGCTTCGATAAGCTGGGGTTATGCTCGACGTCAAGCAGCTGAGGGTGCTCAAGGCGGTGGCGGAGCAGGGATCGTTCTCCGCCGCGGCCGAGGCGCTGTCCTACACGCAGCCCGCGATCTCTCAGCAGATAGCCGCGCTCGAGAAGAGCGCCGGGACCACGCTGGTGGACCGCACGAGCCGGGGCGTGCACCTCACCGACGCCGGCAGGGCGCTCGTGGACCACGCCCAGGTGGTGCTCGCGCGGCTGGCCGCCGCCGAGGCCGAGCTCGACGCCATCGCCGGCGTTCGCGGCGGACGCGTGCGGCTCGCCGCGTTTCCCACCGCCGGCGCCTCGCTGCTGCCGCCGGCCGTCGCCCTCTTCAGCGAGCGCCACCCGGAGGTGGAGCTGACCTTCGTGGAGCACGACCCCGAGCCCGCGCTGCAGATGCTGCGGGCGGCCGAGCTGGAGGTCGCGCTCGTCTTCCAGTTCCACGACCTCTCCGAGCCGGAGCGCGAGCGCCTCTACGGCGGGATCGAGCTCCACCAGCTGGTGAGCGACCCGATGTACCTGGCGCTCCCGCGCAACCATCCGCTCGCGCACAAGCCACGCGTGCGGTTGCAGGACGTGGCCGACGAGACCTGGATCCAGGAGGGCGACCCGCGCAACCCCTGCGGGCGCCTCCACTACAGCGCGTGCACTGCTGCGGGCTTCGAGC
>JACCSF010000378.1 GCA_013813135.1 Thermoleophilaceae bacterium
ATCCTGGTCAGCCGGCGGTTGGTCCGCGCGGTCCACGCGGTGGGCGGGCAGGTCTACGTGTGGACCGTCGACGACGCCGAGCGCATCCGTGCGCTGGAGGCGCTCGGGGTGGACGGCGTGATCACGAACGACCCGCGCCTGTTCGATGACACCCGGGGGCTCACGTCCCGGGACCCCCGCTGACGTCTGGCCGGCACTGGTCAGACGGGCCGCATGACGACCATCTTGCGATGGCGCAGCGCCAATCCGAGCGCCTGCACCAGGGCTCCCGGCGATTTCGGCAGCCCGTGGCGGGTCATCTTGCCGGCGCGGGCCATGGCCGCCGCCTCCTCGAGGAACTCCTGCAGGGACATGGCCGGGCTGGCCTGGCAGACGACGTGGGCCAGCTCGTCACCGCGGTTGCGGTAGGCGTGGCGCACGCCCGCCGGCACGACCACCGTGTCGCCAGGGGCAGCGGTCTGCCACCTCCTCCCCGACAGGAAGCTCGGCTGCCCTGAGAGCACCGTGAAGCGCTCCTCCATCGACGGGTGCACATGCGGCGGGACGCCCCCGCCCGGCTCCACCCACATCTTCACGAGCACGGCCGTGCCGTCTTCGGAGGGCTGGAACTCCAACCGCTGCTTCATCACCGGGTCCTCGATGACGCCTTGCTCCACGTCTGCCTCCTCACATAAGCTAACGACCGTTAGGAAAGTACCTAGGGAACGTTAGGTTGTCAACCGCACAGACACCCGGGCGCCGTCCGGCCAAGGCCGGGCGCAAGCGCCTCACTGCCGCCGAGCGCCGCGAGCTGATCGAGCGCGCGGCGACGGAGGTGTTCGCGGAGCGCGGCTACCACGGCGCCGGCATGGACGAGATCGCGCGGCGGTCCGGCGTCACGCCGCCGGTGGTGTACGACCACTTCGAGTCGAAGCTCGACCTGCACCGCCGGCTGCTCGAGCGCACCCGGGACGAGCTGCTGGCGATGTGGAGCGAGCAGCTGGCCGGCGACGAGCCGGCCGAGCTGCGCATTCCCCGGGCGCTCGACGCTTGGGCCAGCTACGTCGAGGGCCATCCCTACGCCGCTCGGATGTTCTTCCAGGAGACAACCGGCGACCCCCAGGCGCGCGCCCTCCACGAGCGCGTTCAGGCCCAGGCCCGCACGGCGCTGGCCGTGCTCCTCGGCGGCGAGCCCGGCGCGGCGAACATCGCCGGCGCGGACCAGCAGGCCCTGGAGATGGCCGCCGAGGTGATGCGGGCCGGGCTCACCGGGCTGGCCATCTGGTGGAGCCACCACCCCGACGTGCCGCGCGAGCAGATCGTCGAGACCGCGGTCAACGCGATCTGGATCGGGTTCGAGCGGGTGCGGCGCGGGGAGCGCTGGACCGCATAGCCGGCGGGCGGCGTCAGCCGCCGATGGTGCAGGTGCCGGTGGTGTGCGTCTCTGAGCGGCTGGTCTCGCCGCTCCAGCGCAGCTCGGCCACCGAACGCAGCTGGTACTGGTTGCCGGGCGGGACGCTGATGCTGAACGTCCAGCCGGCCTGACCCCACGTGTACTCAGCGGAGCCGGCGGACTGCCACGGCGATGTCGCGGCCCCGCCGAGCGACGCCCATCCGTCCGGGGAGAGCCACTGGGCGGTGAAGCGAACCGAGAGGTCCGACTTGGTCCCGTCGCCGGCGAGCTGGGCCCGCGCGCCGAGCTGAGTGGCGTTGCAGACGTTGCCCTGAGCCCAGGAAGAGCTGAGCTGCTCGCCCGTTTGGGCGTGCGCTACCCCGGTGCCCACGAGCACCGTGCAGATGGCGGTGAATATGAGGGTCCTACGAGCCATCAGGGATGTTGTCGGTCTCCTGCACCTCCCGCTTGAGCGCAGACTACCGTTTCCCGCGGGAGTGTTTCCCGCTTCGCGCCGTGACGAACCCCAGCTTCGGACGTAGTAGTGGCGTGAACGAGGCGCTCGCGGAGCGGATGCCGGTAGCAACGGGAACCGATACGGAGACGTTCGCCGCCCTGTACGAGCGGACCTTCCCGCGCGTGTACGCATACGTGGCGTCGCTGCTGCGCGACCGCGCGGCGGCCGAGGACGTGACCGCCCAGGCGTTCGAGCGCGCCTACCGCAGGCGCACGAGCTACCGGGCGCGGCGCGGCAGCCGCGAGGCCTGGCTGTTCGGAATCGCGCGCAACGCCGCTCTCGACGAGCTGAGGCGCCGCAAGCGCCGCGCGCGCCTGGAGGCCGACCCGGAGGACACCGGCGCGCTCGCGGCCGACGACCACGTCGAGCTGGCGGTGCGGCGCGAGGCCGTGCGCGCCGCCATGAGCGGCCTCGACGGCCGCGAACGCGACCTGCTCGCCCTCAAGTTCTCCGCCGGGCTCTCCAACTCGGAGATCGCGACGGTGCTCGGCCTGTCCGAGACGGCGGCCGGCACGCGCCTGCACCGCACCCTGACCAAGTTGCGAAAGGCCTGCAATGACTGATGACACCGCAACCATCGAGCGCGACCTGGCCGCCGTGGAGGCCGCGCTGGCTGGCGGAGCCGCGACGCACGGGGACGCGCTCACGCGTGAGCTGCAGGAACTGGCGCTGGAGCTGCGCGCGGATGCCCCGCGTCCGGAGCCGGCGTTCGCCGAGGAGCTGCGTGGGCGCGCGGAGGCGGGCTTCCCGCGCAACCCTGGCTCCCCTCGAGGG
>JACCSF010000379.1 GCA_013813135.1 Thermoleophilaceae bacterium
CCCCCGCGGCGCCCAGCGCGTGGCCTTCGCTCAGCCGCGGCTCGGGGCGCAGGTGGCGCCGCACCAGCTCCGCGGGCTCGCGGCTGCGCTGCTCGAGCAGCCGCCTTCCGGCCTCCGATCCGCCGAGCTCGCCGGTCACTCCGACGAGGTCCCCGGGGCTGGCCCCGTCGCGACCGACGAGCTCCCGCTCGTGGTCGGCCCATCCGGTCACCGCGACGGTCACGGTGAGCGCCGGGCCGCTCACAACGTCGCCGCCGGCGATCGTCACGTCGGCGCGCGCGGCCAGCTCCTCCATCCCGCCCACCAGCTCCAGGGCGCCCTCGAAGCCGGCCGGCAGCACCAGCGCAACGTAGGCCTCACCCGACCGGGCGCCCATGGCGGCGATATCCGAGAGGGCGGTGGCGAGCGCCTTCCAGCCCACGTCCGCGGGCGCGTGGGTGGCGAGCGAGAAGTGCACGCCGTCCACGACCGTGTCGATCGACGTCACCGCCAGCGGATGTGCGCGGACCACCGCCGCGTCGTCGCCTGTCCAGCGCACCGTGCTGCCACCGCGGTCGGTGAGCGCCGCCTGGATCGCGCGGATCAGGTCGAGCTCGGACACGTTGCCGCCGGGCGCCGCTACTGCGTGCCGGGCGCGGCGCCGCCCTGCTGGTCCTGAGGACCACCGTCGGCCGGCGGCGCCGGCTCAGGCGTCGCCTGTACGTCCGGCGCGTTCTGCGGCGCCTCCTCGTAGTAGCGCGGGTCGAATTGCTGCTCGGTTCCGGTGCCGCCCGTGTCGTCCGTCGTGGTGTCGTCCTCGCCGTAGGCCGGCGTGGCCGGCTGGCCGGTGCTCGCGTACTTGCCGAAGAAGGGATGGAACTCGGCCGGCTGCTCCGGAAGCGGGAACTCGTCGCAGTCCTCGCCGTGCGCCGGGAGCATGAACGCGTGCCAGACCGGCGCGGCGTAGGTGCCGCCCTGCGCGCCCGGCATAGCGACGCCGGCATCGGGGTAGCCGACCCAGACGGCCGCGGACAGGCGCGGCGTGTAGCCGACAAACCAGGCGTCCTTCGCCTCGTCGGTGGTGCCGGTCTTGCCCGCCGCCGGGCAGCCGTAGTAGGCGGCGGTCCCGGTGCCCGACTGGACGTTCATCTCGAGGATCCGGGTGACTTCGGCGGCCTGGCCGTCGGTGAGGACGCGCTTGCCCTCGCCACCCGCCAGGTTCTCGCTCTTGCCGTCGGGGAACACGACCCGCTCGATCCCGGTCGGCCGGTGGCGGATGCCGCCGCTGGCCAGCGTTGCGTAAGCGCCCGCCATCTCGAGCGTCGTCACGCCGCGCGTCAGGCCGCCCAGACCCTCGGCCGGGTAGCAGTCGAGCTTGGTCGTGATTCCCAGCAGTTTGGCGGTGTCGCAGACGGCCTTCGGCCCGATGTCGAGGATCAGCTGTGCGAATACGGTGTTGTCCGACGAGAGCGTGGCTCGCGTCAGGCTGACCGTGCCGATGTAGCTGTCGCCGAACGTCTTGACCTCCCACTTGCCGTAGGCGGGGTCGTCGATGTTCAGCGGCTTTGACGTGTACGTGGTCGAGTCCGGGTCGATGCCCTTGCGTATGGCCGCCGTCAGCACGAACGTCTTGAACGCGGAGCCGGGCTGGCGGTGGCCCTGGGCCGCGAGGTTGAAGCGCCGGTCGCCGTATGTGCCGCTCGACGCCATCGCCCTGATCTTCCCGTCCGCCGGGTCGATCGCGACAATCGCCGAGCTGGGCCCGGCCGGATCGGCGTAGTAGGAGTTGATCGCGTCGCGCGCCACGTCCTGCATCTTCGGGTTGATGGTCGTGCGGATACGCAGACCGCCGCGGCGCACGACTCCCACGCCGTAGCGCTCGATCAGCTGCTCCTGCATGTAGTCGAAGAAGTAGGGCTCGCGGCGCTGCTCGTAGCGCCGGCCGCGCTTCAGGTGGAGGTCCTCCCCAGCCGCATCCTCGTACTGCGCGCGCGTGATGTATTCGTTGTCGAGCATCTTCTCGAGCACCTCGTTACGCCGCTCGATCGCCGCCTGCGGGTTGCGGAACGGGTTGTACTGCGAGGGCGCCTGGGTGAGTCCCGAGAGGAGGGCGGATTCGTCGAGGTCGAGGTCCTTGGCGTGCTTGTCGAAGAACGTCACCGCGGCAGCCTCGGCGCCGATCGCCGTGCGTCCGTCGACCGTGCCGTAGGGCACCGAGTTGAGGTAGTTGTGCAGGATCCAGGTCTTGGAGTGCTCCTCCTCGAGCTCAGACGCCAGCTTCGCCTCGCGGATCTTGCGGGCGAAGTTGCGCTGCGGGTCCTTGATGTAGAGCGCGCGCACCAGCTGCTGGGTGATCGTCGAGCCGCCTTGCACGGTCTCGCCAGACTCGAGGTTCTTGATGCCGGCGCGGACGATCGCGTTCAGGTCGACGCCCTTGTGCTTATAGAAGCGCTCGTCCTCGATCGCCACGGTGGCGCGTCGCAGGTCCACGGGAATCTCGGTCCACGGCACGACGCGGCGCAGGATGTCCGACTGTACGTAGCCCAGACGGGAGCCGTCGGCTGCGTACACGACCGAGATCTGGCCCTTGTCGACGGGCTTCAGCTCGCTCAGATCGGGCGCCGTGGAAGCGATCGCGAGCACGTAGCCCGCGAGCGAGAGCGCGGCGATGACGCAGACGGTGGCGACAACGCCCCCGGCGAGCAGCAGCGTGCTGCGACCGCCGTGGCCGTTGCGCCTCCTGGACTTTCGCTGCCGGTAGCTCATGGGAACTGGGTGGCCGAGCAGACTAGGAGGCCTCGACTGAGGATAGACCGTGCTCGCGGAGCAGCCGCAGCCAGCGGCGGCGCAGCTCGGCGGCGGCCGGACCCCTCTCGCGGGCGCTCTGGGCCCAGGTCGTGGCGCTCAGGCGGACGCCCTCCTTGTCCACCTCCGCCACGCTGGCCGCGATGCCCGCCTCGTCGTCCTCGATCAGCTCGATGGCGCGGTCGAGGTCGGCCCCGGGCGGGAGCCACACCGACACCTCCACCTGGACGCGCGGGTCGAGGATGGTGTGGTTGGCGACCGAGCTCTGGGCCAGGCGCTCGTTGGGCACGATCAGGCGCCGGCCGTCGTCGAGGCGGATGTAGGTATAGGTGAGCTTCACGTCCTCGACCTCGCCGGTCTGCTCCTCGAACGTCACGAGGTCGCCGATGCGGATCGGCTGCGTGATGGCGAGCAGGATGCCGGCGATTCCGTTCGCCAGCGTCTGGCGTGCCGCGAAGCCGACCACCAGGCCGACCACAGCGGAGGAGGCGAGGATGCCCGTGGCGAGGCGGCTGACGGCCGGGATCTGCGCGGCGGCCAGCGCCACGCCGATCAGGATGATCAGGGCGAAGATCAGCCGGCGGACCAGCCGCAGGCGCGTCGTTGCCACGGGGGACAGCTCGCCGCCGGCCACCGCTAGCGTGAGCTTCCTGCCGCGGCGCGACAGCGCGCGGTCCACCAGCTCCGCGATCACGAACGCGGCGACGATGTAGGCGCCGGCCGTTATCCAGTCGCTGGTCTCCACCACGGCCGTGTAGAACTCGGCTCCCGGCATGGCCTATGAAGCTACAGCGGCCCTCCGGGCCGCCTGGGGTGTGTTCTGGCCGACCCGGATGGCGATGCTCCTGGTGGCCGTGTTCGCCGCGCTCCCCTTTGGTCCTGCCGCGCTGCCGCTGCCACGCTTCCTCACCGTGCTCTGCTCGAAAGCGGAACGCTGCGCACCCGGCCGGGCCGGGCGCTCGCGCCCGGCGGTCGTTCTGCTCGACGCGCTCGGCACGCTGGTCGAGCTGCAGCCGCCCGCGCCGCGGCTGCGGCGCCTGCTCGCCCAGCGCGGCTTCGAGGTGGACGAGGGGCGCGCGGCCGCCGCGTTTCGGGCGGAGATCTCGTACTACCTCGAGCACCACCTCGAGGGGTCGGATCGGGAGCGGCTGGACGACCTGCGCGACCGCTGTGCCGCCGTGATGATGGAGGCGCTCGACCTGCCGCGCCTGGATCACGCCGGCGCGCGCGAGGCCATGCTCGCGGCGCTCGAGTTCATCCCCTTTCCGGACGCGGGGCCCGCGCTGGCGGCCATGAGCGACCACGCGCTGGTGATCGTGAGCAACTGGGACTGCTCGCTGGCGGACTGGCTCGGGCCGGCCGGGCTGCTGGAGCACGTCCGCGCGGTGGTCACGTCGGCGGAGGCCGGAGTCGCGAAGCCGGGCCGGGGCATCTTCGAGCAGGCGCTGGAGCTTGCGGGCGCGGCGCCGGCCGAGGCCGTGCACGTGGGCGACTCGCCCGACAACGACGTGGCCGGCGCCCGCGCAGCCGGCATTCGGCCGGTGCTCGTCGTCAGGGACGGGAGCCCGCCCGAGGGAGTCGAAGCGGTGCGCTCGCTGGCCGAGCTGCCCGCCCTACTCTGAGGGCCATGCAGAGCGCGGTCTCCCCTCCGCCGATGCCCCCGGAGCTGCCCGAGCAGGCGCGGCCGCGCTGGCCGTGGTGGTACGGGCCGCTGGCCTTCCTCGCGGGCGCGATCACGGGGTTCATCAGCGCCGGCATCGTGTGGGCCACGCTCGGGGTGGACGATCCCTCGGACTCCCCCGGCGCGATCGTCGCGGGCACATTCCTGCTCGACGGGTCACTGGTCGGGGCGGCGCTGCTGTTCGCGTCCTTCGTGCGCCGGCCCAAGGCCTGGCACTTCGGCCTCCGGCGCACGCCGTTCTGGCCGGCGGTGGGCTGGGCGGCGCTGGGGATCGTCTCGTTCTACGTGTTCGCGGCGGTCTACTCGTACGCGCTGCATCCGGACGTCGACCAGACGGTGGCCGAGGATCTCGGCGCGGACGACAGCTCGTTCGGCCTGATCGCCGCGGGGTTCATGATCATCTGCATAGCACCGTTCGCAGAGGAGTTCTTCTTCCGCGGCTTCTTCTACGGCGCGCTGCGCACGAAGTTTTCGGTCGCCGTGGCGGCGATCATCGACGGCACGCTGTTCGGCCTGATCCACTTCGAGGGCGGCACGGACGGCCTGCTGATCGTGCCGCCGCTGGCGGTGCTGGGCGCGACGTTCTGCCTGGTCTATGAGCGCACCCGCTCGCTCTACCCGGTGGTTGCCCTGCACTCGATCAACAACTCGATCGCCTACGCCGCCCAAGCTGACGGCGGAGCCGTCTCGGCCGTACTCGGCCCGCTGATGCTGCTGGCCTGCGCGCTGGGGCCGCGGCTGCAGCGGCCGGCGCCGTCACCGGTTTGAGCGGGCTCATGATCGGCCGCCGACCGGTCGATACGTTCGCTATGCATGGCATAGTGAGCGCCGTGAAAGTCCGTCTCCTGGTGCTCTTCGTCGTACTCCCGGCCGTCCTGGCGGCCACTCCGGCAGTCGCGCAGACGCCTCCGGCGCCCGCTCCGGCGGCGGGAATCGCCAAGTACAAGCTCCACTCCGGCCTGGCGACCAAGAAGATGCGCTACTTCGCGCCGCAGCAGGAGGTGGTCGTGTTCGGGCGGGTCAAGCCCGCCCTTCCCGGCGAGGTGCTCACGCTCTACGCGATCCGTGGCGACAAGGCGAGCAAGACCGTCCGGCGCAAGGTGAAGGCCGGCGGGCGCTTCGTGTTCCGCTTCAAGGTCGGCGGCCCGGGTCGCCTGCGGCTGGTTATCAAGCACGCGGCCAGCCCGCTCCAGGTGGCGTTCCGCACCCGCGACAATCAGATCACGGTCGTCGACTGGCGCGCGGGGGCTGGCGAGCGCGGCGTGAAGGTGCTGCTGCTCCAGCGCGCGCTGCTGTCACAGGGCTATGCCACGCCGGTCACCGGCTACTACGACGACGGCACGGCCCGCGCCGTGCTGGCCTTCCGCAAGGCGAACGAGCTCGGCCGCGACGGGTACGCGATCAGCGAGGTCTACGGGAAGCTCCTGCGCGACCGGGGCGCGTTCAAGCTCCGCTACCCGAAGGCGGGCAAGCACGTGGAGTTCGACTGGTCGCGGCAGGTGCTGGTGCTGGCCCACGGCGCCAAGCCGTACCGCACCTACCACACGTCATCCGGCACCCCGGCCACGCCGACGGTGTTCGGGACCTACCGCTTCTACCTGAAGACGCCCGGTACGAACGCGAAGGGGATGGTGGACTCGTCCTACTTCATCCGCGGCTACGCCATCCACGGCTACGCCTCGGTGCCCGCCTATCCGGCGAGCCACGGCTGCCTGCGCGTGCCGATCCCCAACGCGCTGCAGATCTACAACTGGGTCGACATCGGCGACCCCATCTACCTCTACGAGTAAGAACGGCCCCGCGGTGCTAGGACCGCGCGGCGCGCCAGTCGCCGCCGTGCGCCCGCTGTTTGGGGAGCATGTTGGCCAGAAAGCCCAGCCCCACTCCGTAGATCAGCAGCCCGAGCAGCGCGGGGATGCCGTGGTTGACCCAGGAGCTGTCGGAGTCGACCAGGTCGACGAACGGGGCAAGCAGCACGTCGTTCGCGTCGTCGATGGCCTCGCGGACCGGGCCATTGTTGCGTTCGCGAACGGCTTCCTGCTCGGCGTTTGGCGCGATCGGGTCGGTGCGCGTGCCCAGCTCGCGCTCGAGCTTGGCCTGCTGCGCCTTCGAGCCCTTGTCGGTCTCGTCGAGCGCGAACATGGCGAACGCGATCACCACGATGACGGATACCGCGATAGCCAGGAAGCGGATTACCGATCCCATCGCCTCTACTATCGGCAGCCGCGTGCCGAACCCTGACCCCGGACAGACCCTGGTCGAGGAGCTGCGCGAACACGCGCTGGTGATCGGCGAGGTGACGCTGACCAGCGGCCGCACGGCGGAGTACTACGTGGACGCCAAGCGCGCGATCCTGCTGCCCGCCGGGTTCCAAGCGCTCGGCGAACTGGTGCGAGCCGAAGCGGAGCGCGCCGGGGCGACGGCGGTAGGCGGGATGACGATGGGTGCCGACCCGGTGGCGTGCGCGGCCCTGGCGGCCGGCGCCGACGTCAAGGCGTTCTTCGTGCGCAAGGAGCGCAAGCGGCACGGACTGCAGCGCTGGGTGGAGGGCCCGCCGCTCGACGCCGGTGAGCGCTGTCTGATCGTCGAGGACGTGGTCACCACCGGCGGCTCGACCGTTCAGGCGATCGAGCGGGTCCGCGAGGAGGGCTTGGAGGTGGTTGCGGTGATCAGCGTGCTGGACCGCCTCGCGGGCGGAGCCCAGGCGATCGAGGCCGCGGCCGGCGCTCCCTACCGTCCGCTCACGACGATCGACGATGTCTACCCGGACCGCCCCGACCGCGACTAGCCCGGATCGGCCAGCCAGCCGTCGATCAACCTCCGCGAGATCGAGTACGGCGGCGACAGCATGATCTCCCCGCGCCCGGCCGCGGCGGCCTCGACCTCGTCGCGCTCGAACCACCGCACCTGCTCGAGCTCGCCGTCGCCGGGCCGCGGCTCCCCCTCGCCCAGCGCGTTGAAGCCGATCATCAGCGAGCTCGGGAACGGCCACGGCTGCGAGGCCATGTAGGACGCCTCGTCCACGACCACGCCCGATTCCTCGAGCACCTCGCGCCGGGCCGCCTCCTCGAGCGTCTCGCCGGGCTCGACGAAGCCGGCCAGCACGGAGAAGCGCCCCTGCGGCCAGCTGCCCTGCCGGCCGAGCAGCAGCCTGTCCCGGAGGTCGACCACGCGCACGATCACGACGGGGTCCGTGCGCGGGAAGTGATGCGCGCCACAGGAGGGGCAGCGGCGCTCGTGGCCGGCGTCGACGACCTCGGTCGGCGCGCCACAGTTGGCGCAGAAACGGTGGCGGCGGTGCCATGACAGCAGCGAAGCGGCGTATGCCCCCAGCGCCGCCTCTTCCGCGGACAGCTCGGTGGCGGCCTCGCGCAGGCCGGCGGGATGCCCGCGGTCGGGCTCGCCCTCGGTTGCGTCGCCGGCGAACAGCGGGCGGTCACCGACCAGCCCGAGGAAGACGGCGTCGGCGCCCGGCGCCACGAGCAGCAGCCGTCCGTCCTCCACCCAGAGCCCGCGCTCGGAGAGCATCAGCGAGCGGGCCTCGGCCCGGGACCGCTGCGCCGCCATCCAGGCGGCATCGCGCCGGTCGATCGATGAACGGTCGAGCGCGGCCCCCGAGAACGCCAGCGGAACCTGGGTCGCACGCTCTTCGGCCATCGGAGCGCAGGCTATGGCACCCACCCGCGCGTCGAGACGGGCGCGTGCGCGGCTATAGGGATGGACAGACCTGTCGATACCCCTGTTATGCAGCAAGACGGGGGTCTGGAGGCACCCCAGGACCGCGCCCGCCTGGCGGCGTCTCTGCGTGGCCGCCTGCTGCTTGCCGCGCTGGCGGCGATAGCGCCGCTGCTGGTCGGCGCGGGCCTCTGGATCGCGCTGCTCTCATATTCCGCTGGCGACTACCGGCAGGTCGCCTCCGAGGTCGCGCGCGAGTCCGGCGAGAGCTTGCTGATCCTCCGGTCCCTGAACGAGGCTCAGGACTCGGGCGGGCACTACATGCGGGACGGGGACAGCGAGGATCTCGCGGCCTTCCGCCGGACGGCCGCGCAAGTCGACCGCGAGCTGTCCGACACTCGCCGCTACGACGAGCCGACGGAGAGGATCGCGTTCGTCTCGATCAGGCGGCCGTGGGCGCTCGCCAAGGAGCAGGTCGCGCGACACCGGCTGCGGCTCACCGGGAGTCCGATCCAGGGTCCCCGCATCGACTCCTACGAGAGCTTCGACGCCAACATGCATCTGGCGGCGGGTGACGTGGAGAGCCTGATGGCCGGCGCGGAGCAGGAGGTGCGCGGGGACCTCGCCGGGGCGGACCGGGCGGCGGGGCTCAACTGGCTGCTGGGGCTGTCCGCCATCGGCGTGGCCGTGCTGCTGGCACTGCTGCTGGCGAGCCGCCTGAGCAAGAGCCTGGTCAAGCCGCTCGACCAGCTCGCGCGGGCCGCCCGATCGCTGGCCGCGGGCGATCTGGGCCATCGCGTCGCGATCGACTCGACATCTGAGCTGAACGAGGTCGGCGCGACCTTCAACGCGATGGCGGAGGCCCTCCAGGGGCAAAGGGAGGAGCTGGAGCGCCAGGCGTTCGCCGACTCGCTCACCGGGCTGGCCAACCGCGCCCTGTTCGAGGATCGGACACGCCACGCGCTCGAGCGGCTGGCCGGCGGAGCCCAGCGGGTGGCGGTTGTCGTGCTCGACGTTGACGGGTTCAAGCTGGTCAACGACGGCCTGGGCCACTCCTGCGGCGACGAACTGCTCAGGAACGCCGCGGAGCGAATGACCGGATCGCTGCGACCCTCCGACACGCTCGCCCGGCTGGGCTCGGACGAGTTCGCGGTGCTGCTCGAGAACGTGCGCGGGCTCGACGACGCGCTTGGAGCGGCCGAGCGCATGCGCCAGGCCTTCCGGGATCCCTTCAACCTGAAGGGGTCGGGTGCTCGTGATGGCGAGCGTGGGCATCGCGCTCTCCACCAACTCCACGAGGGACGAGGCGGAGCTGTTGCGCCGTGCCGACATGGCCATGTACCGCGTCAAGCAGCAGGGGCGCAACGGTTGCGAGTTCTTCGACCCCGCCATGGACGATCAGGCCGCCGAGCGGCTCGACATGGTGAACGCGCTGCGGCGCGCGGTCGAGCGCGACGAGCTTGTCGTCCACTACCAGCCGATCGTGGATCTCGAAACCACCGCCGTACGGGCGGTCGAGGCGCTCTTGCGCTGGAACCGGCCTGGCCGCGGCCTGGTGTCGCCGGTGGAGTTCATCCCGCTCGCGGAGGAGACCGGCGCGATCGTCTCGCTCGGCGAATGGGTGCTGAACGAGGCCTGCGCGGAGGCGCAGTGCTGGGCGAAGTCCGGCCTGAGCGAGGCACCCGTGACGGTGAACGTGTCGGCCCGGCAGCTGCTCGACCCGCGCTTCGAGTCCGCCGTGGCCAAGGCGCTCACATTCAGCGGCCTTAACTCCGCCGGGCTGATCCTCGAGGTCACCGAGTCGTCGGTGATGCAGAACGCCGACGTGACCATCGCCAAGCTGGACCGGATCTCGGCGACGGGCATGCGCATCGCCCTGGACGACTTCGGAGAGGGCTACTCGTCGCTGGCCCACCTGCGCGAGCTTCCGATCGACATCCTGAAGATCGCGCGGCCGTTCGTGCGGGAGCTCACCGAGGACGACCACGACCCGGCGCTGGTGCGCGGCATCATCGATCTGGCGCGCAGCCTCGGGCTGCGGCTGGTCGCAGAGGGGATCGAGTACCCGGAGCAGCAGGCGATCCTGCGCGCGTTCGACTGCCGGCTCGGCCAGGGCTTCCTGTTCGCGCGGCCGATGGCGGCCATGGACCTGCGGGCGATGCTCGCCGAGCAGCGCGGCGCGCTTCAGCGCCTGGGCGACAAGGCGAGATAGTCGTCCAGCATCACGAACGGCGTCCGGGAGATCGCCGAGGTGGTCCGAGCGGGCGGCCGCGGAGCGCTCCGAGGGAGATTTGAACCGGCCGCCTACTTCTTAGCTCGCGACGTTCGGGTCGTCACGTCGGCTTTCTTCGTCGAGCGCCCTCATGCCTTCAGAAGTGGGCTTGTGCTTCGGGCGACAGGCGCCCCAGCGCCGATGGAGCGGAATACCGGGTGCAGGCCGGCGAGACAGATGCGATCCGCCGCGGCGTGCCGCATGCGTTCCTCGTCGTCTCAGAGGCCGCGCGATTTCTCGTAATCAACACGCCGGAGGCAGGTTCCGGCCCGCCACCGTTCTCACCCGACACCGTGCGCACGACGAGCGGCTGGGCAGCGCCGGACCGGCTCAGGCCACGGCCGCCTGCTCCGGCCACGCCGGGGGTCGAGCAGCGCCTGGCCCAGGCCGCGGCCCTCGGCGTCAGCAACGGCGAGCCCGCGGCGCAGGTGTTCCTGTCACAGGGGAACCTCGACATCGCCTCGCGCGACGAGCTGCCAGGCGCGCTGCCCGGGCTCCCGCCGGCCGCGGCGGCGTAGCGCCCCGAGCTGGATTCGAACCAGCGGCCTACTCCTTAGGAGGCCACCGAAGAGTGGAAACAACGGGTAAAGACGGGCACATATGTCCTGCAACCGAGAGGCTTTCGGTCATCTGGCGTTGCCGCGAGAACCGTCTCGTGCCCATCGTGATGTACCCTTCTCGTACCGTCGCGGGCCGGGCTCAGCCCCAGAAGATGCCGGTCGGGTCAGCATCCACGACGGCGAGCAGAGGCTCGACGGTCCTGCTTGGGCGAACGTCGTCGAATAGGTGCCAGCGCCCACCGCTGTCGGAGCAGCGAACAGACCATGTTCCCGCCGACTCCTCATACCTGAGCTGGGCGACCTTGGTCTCACTCCATTGGGAGCCCAGATCCGGTTGCCAGGGAGGGCGTCGCTCCAAGATCGTGATCGAACTGCCCCGCCGCGTGCACTCGATCCGGAGCTCGTGTTGGAGATCCTGCGGCACGCGCGACTCGCAGTAGGCCTCAACCTCGCGCATCGCCTCATCGACTGGGTCCGCCACGTCCTGTCAAGCCTTACAGATGGCTACGCGGCCGGGTCCGTGGTCCCCTCGTTGAGCTGGGCGAGATACTCGTCGTAGACATAGAGCTTGCCGCGCTGACGGCCAGTGACCTCTCGCAGGATCCCGGCCTCCTCGAGACGTCTGACCGCCGCGTAGACCGGCGGGTCGCTCAGCTCCAGCAGCTTCGCGGCCGTGGTCGGCCGGAAGACGACGAAGCGGGAGGCAAGGTCGTGTAGCCGGAGTGCCGTCGCCGCGCCGCGGCCAAAGCCGTGGATTGTCTGCCGATCTCGTTCGATCATGTGAACCAGGTGGCGGGTGGTTGCTGTTGTTGCCTCGGCGACCTCGACCACACCCTCGAGGAAAAAGCGGAGCCATGCCTCCCAGGCCCCCTCTGTGCGTATGCGCTGGAGGTGGTCGTAGTAGTCGTCCCTGTTCTGCTTGAGATACAGACTGAGGTAGAGCAGCGGGCGCTTGAGGACGTCCTCTGCAACGAGCAGGAGCGTGATCAGCAGCCGGCCGACTCGCCCATTGCCGTCCAAGAATGGGTGGATCGTTTCGAACTGCGCGTGAGCCGCGGCGGCCTTGACGAGGATGGGTATCCGCTCGGGCTCGTCGTGGAGGAACCGCTCGAGCTTGGCCATCGCAGGCTCGACCTCTTGCCAAGGTGGCGGAACGTAGCGGGCAACGGCCGGCCGGTTCCCGCCGATCCAGTTCTGCTCGCGGCGAAACTGCCCCGGCGAGCGTTCTGAGCCGCGGCCCGACCGCAGCAGCAAGCCGTGCGCCTCGCGCAGCAAGCGATTGCAGAGTGGGAGCTCGCCGCCTTGAATCCTGGCCAACCCGTGGTTCATCGCCGCGATGTAGTTCGACGTCTCCTGCGCGTCGCTGAGGGGGACACCGGGCGCCGCGTCGGCCTCGAAAAGAAGCAGATCCGACAGCGACGACTGCGTCCCCTCGATCTGCGAAGAGAGAACCGCTTCCTTGCGGACGTAGGTGTAGAGGAACTGGTCCGGGTCCGGCAGCAACAGCGTGACGCCGTCCAGTCGCCCCAGTGCCTGGTTTGCCCGGTCGAGAAGCCCCTGCAACTCGGCATCGATTCGTATTGACGGATCTGGCGGCAGCGGTCGCGGGTGGAAGGCGGAGTAGCCGTTGGGGCCGGTCTCCGCTACTCGGAACTCGCCCGAGCGGTCATCTGGCTGTCGTGTTGTCGCCATCGGAACGCTACGAATCGATCGTTCACGTCCCCGTAGCTTACTAAGCGATATGGCGGTTCCGTTTACTAGCGGGAAGTGGCGGACAGCGATCGCTTGCTTAGGTCCAGGCCACGGCGCCCAGATCGCAGGGGTTACCCGTCTCGTACCTTTCGGGCGGATAGGCCCTCGCCGACGCCGGGGAGAGATCGCGCCGAATCGAAGCGCCCCGAGCTGGATTCGAACCAGCGGCCTACTCCTTAGGAGGGAGTCGCTCTATCCGGCTGAGCTATCGGGGCCTGTCGGCGAAACGATAGACCCGGGGCGGCCTCATCGGGTCCCGTGGGTGTCGAGGGCCGAGCCCTCGCCCTCGTCCGCGCCCGAGGTCTCGGCGTGACCCTCGGCGCCGGGCGATTCGTCGCGCGCGTCGATCGGGTGCTGGTCGATGCCGCTGCCCGATCGCGTATAGAAGCCGTACACGAGACCCGCGAGGATCACGACGCCCACCACGACGAGAATCCACCCTCCGCTCGATGCGGCGATCGGTGGCACGAGGTCCCACGCTCCCCTCCCTCGAAAACGGTGCAGTTGCCGCTACCCACGCTCTCTGGGCCTCAACCCACGGGTGCGAGGAAGTGCGACGCGCTTGCGGCTACGCACGAGACCCACGATTGGACGACCCTAACCGAGGCTGGGCCCCCTGGAGGCGGGCGTCGCCGCTGAGACCATTGCCCTCTCCTCGAGCGTCGGGTGGAACAGCTCGGCCGACTCGGCCAGTTGCTCCACGAGCTCCTCTATGTCGGCGGTGCGCTCGATGCGGCGCAGGTCGTCCGGATGCCCTCGAGTCGATGCCGGCTTGGACGTGAACAGCTGGCAGCAGTCCTCGTCCGGCAGGATCGAGATGTCGTAGGTGCCCAGCGCTCGGGCCGCGTCCACGATCTCGGACTTGTCGCGGTCGATCAGCGGCCGCAGCAGCGGCAGCTGCGCCGCTTCCTCCACCACGGCCAGGTTGGGGAGCGTCTGGGAGGCGACCTGGCCGAGCGAGTCGCCCGTCACCAGCGCGCCGGCGTCGAGCCGCTCCCCGAGCGCGGCGGCCACGCGCACCATCAGCCGCCGCTGCGACAGCACCTGCAGCCGCCCGGCGCCCGCCGTGGCGAGCCGCCGCTGCGCCGGCCCGAACGTGACCACGTACAGCCTCGAGTCGCCCTGGAAACGGTCGAGCCGGCCGACAAGCGCGTAGGCCTTGTAGATCGACTCCGGGCTCGTGAACGGGCGGCCGGAGAAATGGACGAAGTCGCAGCGCAGCCCACGCTTCATCATGCGGTAGGCCGCCACCGGCGAGTCGAGGCCGCCCGAGAGCAGCACCAGCGCGCGGCCGCTCGTGCCGACCGGCAGGCCGCCCGCCCCGCGCAGGCGCTCCACCGACACGAGCAGCTCCTTGTGGTCCACCTCCACGAACAGCTCGAGGTCCGGATTGGACAGGTCGACGTCGAGCCCGAGCCGTACGCGCACCGCGTCGCCGAGCAGCCGCGCCAGCTCGATCGAGCGCAGCGCGAAGCGCTTGTCGCGGCGGGTGGCCCGCACCGCGAACGTGTGCCCGGGCAGCTCGCGCAGCAGCTCGACGGCGGCGTCGGCGGCCGCGGTGGCGTCGCGCTCGCAGCGCAGGGCGGGCTGCACCACACTCACCCCGGGCAGGCCGAGACAGCGCTCGGCCAGCTCCTCCTGCGGCATGTCGCCGCTGACGATGAAGACGCCGCCGCGGTGGCGCACCTCGATCGGTCCGAGATCCGCCGTCATGCGGCGCAGGTTGCGCTCGAGCGCGTTCACGAAGCGGGGCCGGTTGCGCCCCTTCAGGGCCAGCTCGCCGAACTTGAGCAGCACGCAGCGCCGCGGTCGATCCATCATTGGGGGAGAAACTACCGTGCGCCTCGCAAGCACCGGGCCCGGCCCGGTTGCGCGGCGGCCTACTCGTCGTCCTCGTACAGCGACTCGCGGGCCAGCTCGGCTCCGCGCGCGCCGTAAAGGCGGACCTCGACGTAGTCGCCCGTGTAGGCGTCTACCGAGACGAGCGTGAAGCGGTCGTCCACAAGCTCGCATTGGTCCGTGGTCGTGGGGCCGAGCTCGGTGGTGGCGACGATCCCGTTCGGCACCAGCGCCACGCCCCAGACCAGCGTGATGATCCCGCGCCGCCCCTCTGTGCCGCGCCACTGGCCGATCTCCTCGTCGGACAGGTCGAGCGTCCAGTCGGGGTTCTGATCGGCGGTCTCCTCCGTGAAGTCCGCGGTCGCCTCGAACTCCGCGGCCTGGGCGCCCTCGTGCTCGCGCGTATAGGAGACGTACCCGAACACCTCGCCTTCCGCCGTCGCGCAGGTGGCGGGCACGTAGGTGCGGCCGTTCCACCCGCGCTCCGGGAACCAGGCGATGTCAGCGACCTCGATCTCGACCCCTTCGGGCCCGGCGGCGGCGAACTGCGCGCCGAGCGCCTCGGCCCAGCGCCCGTAGGGAAGCGGCTCCTGCGGCGGCTGGGCCGCGAACATGGGGACCTGGCGAGGGACGGGCGGCATCGGCGGCGGAACCTACTAGACGGCCGGCCGTCAGCCTGCGCCGCGCATCCGCTCCGCGGCGTCCTCGGGCGCGAGCACGTTCAGGTGCACGCCGGTGCCGATCTCGAGCCCGGCGAGCTGGGCGAGCCGGGGCATCACCTCGATGCGCCAGCAGAAGCGGTCGGCGTCGCGCGGGGCGGTGCGCACCCACAGGTTCAGCGGAGGCAGCTCCCCCAGCACCGCCCCCAGCCGGGTAAGTGACTCGTGCAAGAGGCGCGCGCCCAGGGGGCCGTCGTCGGAGAAGCGCGCGGCCGGGCGGCGCGGCACGACCTGGAAGTGGAAGGGCACGCGCGCGCCGAACGGGCAGAGGGCCACGGCCTCGTCGTCGATGGCGAAGACGCGGTCGCGCCGGCGCACCTCCTCCTGCACCACGTCCTCGAGCAGGTTGCGGCCCTGCGTGCGGTCCGCGTACGCCGTGAAGCGCTCGCGCTCGCGCGCGACCGTGGCGGGCACGAACGGCAGCGCGTACAGCTGCGCGTGCGTGTGCGGCAGGGAGGCGCCCGCCTCCTTGCCCTCGTTGACGATCACGTGCACGTAGGCCGAGTCCGAGTGCGCACGCATCCGCTCCCGCCACACCGACAGGGCCGCCTCCACCTGGTCTGGGGAGACCTCCGCGAGCGAGTGCACCGGGTCGGGCGCGTTGACGATCACCTCGTGGTCGCCCAGCGCGGGGTGGGAGGCGAACAGGTCCGGCTCGCCGCGGCCGCCGGCCAGCGGGTCGCCCCCTGGAGCCGCTTCTCCTGGCGACAGCGCCGGATAGAGGTTGGGCACCACGCGCACCTTCCAGCTGCCGTCGTCGCCCGGCAGCCGGTAGACCTCGGGCGGGGTGCGGTCCTCGTGGCCCGCCGCGAACGGATCGCCCTCCGCATCGATCGGCTCGCGCGACGGGACGTCCAGAAACGCACCCGGCCGCGAGCCGCGCTCGCCCGCCACGATCACGCGCAGGCCGCTCAGCGGGTCGATGCGCAGCTCCGGGCTCACAGGCCCGCTCGGGTCGGGTCGAGCCGCTTGCCCATCGACACGTGCTCGATGCCCTCCTCCACGAACTCCGGACCGCGTTCCTCGTAGCCGGCGTCGAGGTAGAGCCGGCGCGCGTAGGTCTGGGCGTGCAGCGAGATCGCGTCGGCGCCCTGCTGGAAGGCGACCTTGTCGGCCAGCGCCAGCAGCGCGGCGGCGATGCCCTCGCCGCGCCGGTCGGGGTCCACTGCGAGCCGCCCGAGTCGAGCCACGTTGCCGCGGAACAGCAGCCTGCAGGTGCCGAGCACCCGGTCGCCGTCGACAGCCACCAGGTGCGTGGACTCGTCGTCGCGGCCGTCCCTGTCGGCGGCGATCGAGACCCGCTGCTCGCCGCTGAACACGCGCTCGCGCAGCTCGAGCGCGGCGGCGATCTCCGAGTCGCTCTGTGCGGGCCTTAGGTCCAGAGGTCAGCGAGCGTAGCGGTCGATGTCCTCGGCCAGCTGGTCCTCGGACTGGTACCCGCCCTGGTGGACGAAAGCGAGCTCTCCCTGTTTGTCGTAGAAGGCGGTGGTCGGGAACGCCTGGACGCCGTTGAACGCGGCCGCCACCTCGAGCTTCGGGTCCTCGAAGTGCTTGTACGGCACCGGGTTGTCCTCCAGGAAGTCGCGCGCGTCGCCGTTGTTGTCGTTCGAGTTGACGCCGACGAAGACGATCTTCCCCTTGTACTTGTTGGCCAGGTCGCGGAAGAACGGGAACTCCGCGCGGCAGGGGCCACACCACGAAGCCCACTTGTTGACCACGACCGGGTGGCCTCGCTGCTCCTTGACGAACGCCTCAAAGGCCGGCCGGCCGCCGTCGAGGAAGGGGTCAGGGCCCGAAGCCGCTCTTGGGCTCCCCTGGGAACCGCAGGCTGCGAGCAGCAGTCCAACCGCGGCGATGGCGAGTCGGCGCATGGGGGGAAGCTTGGCAGAGCCATTTCGGCTGTCGTGTGCTGTAATAGATCCACGCCGACCGTCCCCATCGGACCGGCACTCCTGGCGCTCGCGGGACTCTCTTGAGCGACAGGCACGACGGGCGGGACCCCGCTGACTCCCAGACGGCCAGCTCGGCCCCGGCCCCTTTCCCATTACGAGTACGCCGAACGTGG
The DNA here is from genome assembly GCA_013813135.1 of Thermoleophilaceae bacterium. GTDB lineage: Bacteria > Actinomycetota > Thermoleophilia > Solirubrobacterales > Thermoleophilaceae > JACVRW01. Next base: position 17,348 of record JACCSF010000379.1, read on the forward strand.
CTGAGACAAGCTCTGCCCTTGCTGACGCGCCTTTTGCGGGCGATGTCCTGTCGCGCGCCGAAGAGTTCGCGCGCGAGAGCTTCGTGCTGCCCGGAGAGGATCCGGCGCAGGCGCTTGCCCCAGGGACGGCGCGCCGCGCCGCGCTGGAGGATGCCCTGGCCGAGATGGACGCGGGCCGCGGGGAGCCCTCGGTGGAGTGGCGACGCGCCTATTCGCTGATGCTGGGCCTCGAGCGGCTGCTCTCCGACGAGGAGCCGCACCTGGCGGACGGCACCGTTCTGAACGCCCACCAGGTCGACGCCCTGTCCGGAACGCTGATTGCGCTCACCGCCGAGCTCCAGATGGCGAAGAGCGCCAACGGCCGCGCCACGCCGGCGGAGGAGCTGCCAACCGGAGAGGTCGAGATCGAGGGCGACGAGCTGCCCGACGAGGAGCCGCTCGACTGGGATCCGGGCGAGGAGGCCGAAGAGGAGGCCGCCTCGGACGCCGCGGTCGAGGATGCCGGCGCCGCCCGTCGCTTCTGGTTCGAGCACGCCACGGGGGCCGGCAAGACGGTCGCCGCGCTGGGCTTCGTGGAGGCCTCGCGCACCGGCGGCATCCTGATCCTCACCCACCGGCGCAATCTGGTGGACCAGTTCCTGGGCGAGTTGCGCTCGCGCGGATATCGCGGCCGCATCTCCGGACCACTGCTGAAGAACGGCAGCGGCGAGCCGCCTGCGGGCGGGCCGGTGACGGTCGAGACCTACCAGTGGTTCGTTCGCAACGCCGGCAAGGTCTCGGACGCCTACACGATCGTCATCTGCGACGAGGCGCATACCGCGCTGGGCGAGAAGACGAGCGGCGCGATCCGCCAGTGGCTGGGGCCGGTCTTCATCGGGATGACGGCGACGGGCGCGCTGATCGCGCGGCACGTCACCGATCTGTTCCCCACGCAGACGTCGCGCTTCGACCTCGCCCAGGCCGCCCGGCGCGGCGTGATCGCGCCGCTGCGCTGCGTGCGCATCCCGCCCGGGGTGGGCGTGCGCTCGATCGCCAACGTGCCGCTGCGGCGCGGCGAGGTGGACCAGGACTTCGACCAGGAAGAGCTGGCCGCACTGCTCGACCAGACTCCGTTCAACACTGCGGTGGCCGACCTCTACAAGACCCGCTTCAAGGACGTGCCCGGCGTCGTCTACTCGGCCGGCGTCAAGCACGCCCACAACGTGGCCAAGGCGTTCCAGGAGGCCGGGATGAAGGCAAAGGCCGTCTCGGGCGAGACGCCCAAGCGCGAGCTGACGCGCATCCTGGCCGCCTACGAGCGCGGCGAGATAGACGTCCTGGTGAACGCCCAGCTGCTCGCCGAGGGCTGGAACTCGCCGCGGGCCACGGTCTGCATGCACCTGGCGCCTACGGCATCGAAGCGCATCTACCAGCAGCGCGTGGGCCGCGTGACGCGGCGGACGCCCGGCAAGGAAGCCGGCATCGTCGTGGACTTCGTGCATCCGGCGACCCCGAACGACGACCCCGTCGTAACGCTGCATTCGCTGCTCGACCGCGACGTGTACCGCGGCGGCGCGATCGTGGTGGGGCCGGTCCGCCGCGGCCGCGGCCGCAGGCTGCGGGTGGAGCGGCGAGTGGTGCCGGTCACGGCCGACCCGGAGCGGCGCGCGCAGGTGTTCGGGCGCGAGCTGTGGCGGATCGCGGTGGAGCACCTGAGCTGGGGCGAGCAGCAGGCGTGGGCGATGCTGGCCGGCGCGCGCGTGGCGTCGAACAACTGGCGCCGCGCCAAGGCGATGCTGCATTTCGACTCGACCGGCGAGCTGCGCCGGGTGTTCCTGGTGACGTGCCTGCGGCGCAACCGCAACACGCAGCTGCGGGTGCGGGCGCTCGGCGAGGTCGGCGGCCTGCGCGACCCGGAGGCCTTCGACGACGCCGTGGAGATCGTCGGGAGCTGGGCGCGCGACGAGCGCCGCGAGGGCGTGAAGGTACTGCTGCAGGCGCTTACCGAGAAGCAGATCGGGCGCCGCGACCAGGCCGCCCGCTGGCTTTGGCACCTGGCCGAGTACTCGCGCGAGGTGCACGAGGAGTACGCGGTGCAGCGCTGGCCGGAGACGAAGCGCCTGCTCGGGCTGCTGGTCAACTCGGCCGGAGCGGCGCATGCGCGCAACGCAAGGCGACTGGTGCAGGCGGCGCGCAAGCAGGACCGGCGGCTGTCGGCGGCGCTGCTGGCGGCCGCGCTGGCGCACACGCCAGAGGCCCAGCAGGTGCTGGACGGAGCCCGCATGCGGATGGCGCGCAAGCCGAGTGCGCTGGCGCGCGAGCTGCTGAAGAACTTCCCCAAGGGCAAGCGCCGCCGAGGCGGCCGTCGCCGGCGCAAGCGGGGCGGCGGGGACGCGGATGCCGCGGAGGGCGCCGACGTGGCGGTCACGCAGGCGGAGGGGCAGGAGACGCCGGAGCCCGATGCTCCGGACGAGCACGCGCCGGACGAGGACGACGCCCCGGACGACGGCGACGGCCCGGACGACGACGACGGCGACGACGACCAGGACGCCCCAGGCGAGGAGCAGGACGCGCCCGGCGAGCCGCGCGACGAGCGCGACGCGGCCTGACCCGGGCGCCCCGCGGCCTGAGGCCGAGCGCCCTCCGGGGGTTCCGCACGTTGGTCGACTATGCGTGGACTTTCTTCCGGGACCCCCGGAAGTCAGCGCTCCAAATGCACTTCTCCCGCGTCGAGCGTGACGCGACCGTCAACGGTTTGGACGATCAGGGCGCCAGAGTCGTCAACGCCCGCCGCGATCCCTTCCTTGCTGCCGTTCGACCAGCGCACGGGGCGGCCCAGCAGCGCGTCGCGCGGGCGCCACGCGGCGAGCACCTCGTTGGCCGGACGCGGCAGCCAGCCCGCTAGCGCCGCGAGCAGCCGTTCGCGCGCCTCGTCGGTGGTGAGCGCGACGCCTTCGAGGTGCAGCGACGTGGCGGTGGGGCGCAGTTCGGCGGGGAACTCCTCCGTGGCAACGTTCAGCCCGATCCCCAGCACCGCCCAGCCCTCCTGCGGCCGCCCCTCGACCAGGATGCCCGCCACCTTGCGTCCGTCGATCCACACGTCGTTCGGCCACTTGATCCGTGCGGCCACGGGCAGCGCCTCGCAGACGGCGACCGCGGCGGCCAGCGGCAGCATCTCGCTCAGGTCGCGCAGCACCACCGACATCAGCACGGCCGAGCGCGGCGGCGCCGTCCAGGCGCGTCCCTGACGCCCGCGGCCGGCCTGCTGCTCGTCGGCTGTGACCAGCGTGCCGTGCGGGACGCCCGCCGCAGCGAGCGTGCGGGCGCGCTCGTTGGTCGAGTCGGTGAGCCTGAAATGAACGCGCGGAGTGCCGATCATCGCGGCCGCAGGCGCACTTCGGCGTCCGGCCGCAGGCCCAGCGTCGCGGCGGCGTCGCCGCGGTTGATAGCCACCGCGAGCGTGCGGTAGGCGTCCTCGTAGACGATCAGCTCGCCGGGGCGGACGTCCGCGAACGTCTGGGCGTAGGTGGCGAGGTAGCGCTCGCCGCCCACCTCGATCTCCACCGTTCCGCCGAGCGTGATCTGCGTGCCGGCCATGTCGTCGTGGTCGACGTTCAGGGCGGCGTTGCCGAAGCGGTCCACCACAAGCGTGTGGGCCACGAGCGTGCCGTCCTCCCCGTACGGCTCGGGCAGCTCGACGGTCTGGAGCTCGGCGTCGTCGAGCTGGTCGCCGGCGTCGGCCAGCTCCGCTCCGCGCGCGAGGTGGGCGGCGACCGGCGCGAAGATGTCACGGCCGTGGAACGTGGCCGAGACCGGCTCCAGCCGGTGGGGAGAACGGGTCACGTCCACCGCCAGGTCGACCCCGCCGCAGCGCTCCCAGGCCAGGCTCAGCAGGCCGTTGTCCGGCCCCACCAGGATGCGGCCGTCGAACGTGCGCAGCGCCAGGGCGCGCCGCTCGGTGCCCACCTGCGGGTCGACCACGGCCACGTGCACGCCGACCGGCATGTAGGGGAGCGTGTTGCGCAGCACCAGCGCGCCCTGGCGCACCGCGTAGCGGCGCACGCCGTGGGTGATGTCGACGATCTGCGCCTCGGGGTGGATCGTGCGGATCACGCCGTGGCAGACGCCGACGAAGTCGTCGTCGCGGCCGTAGTCGGTGAGCAGCGTGACGATCAACGGGCGCCCGCCCTGCGCGCCGTCGCGTCCGCGCTCAAGGCGGCGACGAGGCCGTCGATGTCGTGGCGCTCCGCCTCGACGTCTGGCTCGAGGCCGTGCTCGCGCAGCGTGGAGCTGGTGACCGGTCCGATCGAGGCGAGGCGCGCGGTCCCCGGAGGCGAGCCACCGCCCTCGAGGAAGTAGCGCACTGTCGAGGAGGACGTAAAGGTCACGTACGTCGCCTCCTTCAACGCCTCTGCCTGCGCCTCGCCAAGCGGCTCCGCGACGGTGCGGTAGAGCGCCACGACGTCCACGACAGCGCCGCGTTCGCGCAGTCCGTCGGGCAGCACGTCGCGCGCCTCAGCTGCCCGGGCGACCAGAACGCGCCGATCCTCGAGCGGCTCCTCGGCGAGCGCCTCGAGCAGGCCCTCCGCAACGAAGCGCTCGGGCACCACGTCCGCCTCGATCCCGTGCCCGCGCAAAGCCGCCGCCGTGCCCGGGCCGATGGCAGCGACCCGCGCGCGCGCCAGCGCCCGAGCGTCGCCCGAGACCGCGGCGAAGAACAGGCGCACCCCATTCGGGCTCGTGAAGCAGATCAGCGAGTAGTCGGAGGGGTCCGGCAGGTCGACGGGGAGCGGCTCGATCCGGATCGCCGGCGTCTCCAACACCTCCGCCCCGAGTTCGCGCAGCCGGCCGGAAAGCTCGCTCGCCTGCGCCCGCGCGCGCGTGACCGCGACCACCTCGCCGTGCAGGGGGCGTCGCTCGAGCCACGCGAGCGTCTCGCGCAGCTCGGCCACCCGCCCGACCACGGTGATCGCCGGCGGGCGCACCTCGGCCTCCGCCACCCGCTCGGCGATGTCCGCCAGCGTGCCGGCCACCGTCCGCTGCGCCGCCAGCGTGCCGCGCGCCACCACGGCCGCCGCCTCGCCTGAATCCCGGCCCGCCCCCGTCAGGCGCTCCGCGATCAGCGGCAAATTCTTGATGCCCATGTAGAACACCAGCGTTCCGGGGAAGCGCGCCAGCGCCTCCCAGTCGAGCGCCGAGCCGTCCCTGGCCGGGTCCTCGTGCCCGGTGACGAAGGCCACTGCCGAGGCCGCGTCGCGATGGGTCACCGGGATGCCGGCGTAGGCCGGCGCGGCCACCCCGGCCGTCACGCCGGGCACGACTTCGAACGCGACTCCCGCCGCCGCCAGCGCCTCCGCCTCCTCGCCGCCGCGGCCGAACACGAACGGGTCGCCCCCCTTGAGGCGCACCACCCTGCGCCCGGCCCGCCCCAGGTCGACGAGCAGGTCGTTGATCTGCTCCTGCTCCACGGCGGGCTTGCCGGGCTCCTTGCCGACGTAGCGCAGCTCGGCATCCGGGCGGGCACCGTCGAGCGCCTGCGGCGGGATCAGCCGGTCGTAGAGCACCGCGTCCGCCGTCGCGATCAGCTCCAGCGAGCGCCGGGTCATCAGCCCGGGATCGCCGGGGCCCGCGCCAACCAGGTACACGATCCCACGCTCCACGTCGCCAAACGCTACCCGCGGTCGATAATGGAGCCCCGTGCGGGCTCCGTGGACGAAGTCATGATGGATGGAGCCTCCCTCACCGGGGCGGCCGCCAGCCGCGCCAGCGCGGGCCGCGACATCGCCGGCCAGATCCTCCTGCGCGCCCTCAACCTAACCCTGGGCGTCGGGGTAACGCTCGTGCTCGTGCGCACGCTCGGCGCCGACGGGTTCGGCCGCTGGTCCGTGCTGCTCGCCGTGTTCGGGTTCGTGTCGTACTTCGGCAGCCTCGGGCTGGCCCAGGTGGCCGTCGAGCGCGCCGCCGCCGACCCGGAGAGGGCGCCGCACTGGTTCGGCGCCCTGGTGACGCTGCGGCTGGCGCTGATCGGCCCGGTCACGCTGCTGTCGCTGGGCGTCTGCCTGGCGCTCGCCGACGACGACGCGATGCGGGTGGCCGCCGCGCTCGTGTGCGCGGTGCTGCCGGTGTCGGTGCTGAGCGCGCTCAGCGTCGTCTTCCAGCTCCAGGTCCGCAACGTCGTGGTCACCGCGATCGAGGTCGGCAACGGCGTCGTCTGGGCCGCTGCGGTGGGACTGGTCGCGCTGCTCGACGGCGGCCTGGTCGCGATCGCCGCCGCCTTCTTGGTGGTCACGACGCTCACGAACCTGGCCTTCATCGTGCTTGCTCTGCGGGCGTCGCGCGTCCACTTCCGGCGCTCGCGGCCGCTCTGGCCCGCGCTGCTGCGCCAGGGGCTCCCCGTCGGGATAGGCGGGCTGCTCACGCTCGGTTACGGCTACGTCGACCAGGTGATCGTCTTCGAGATCGCCGGCGTGCGCGACGCCGGCCTCTACGGGGCCGTCTACAGGATCTACGAGCGCATCCAGTTCCTGCCGGCCGCGATCATGATCACGCTCTACCCGCTCTTCGTCGCCGCGCGGGACACCGATCCGGAGCGCGTCCGGCGCCTTTTCCACACCGCCTTCGACTACCTGTTGCTGACCTCGCTGCCGGCGCTGGCGATCACGCTCGCGGGTCCAGAGCCGATCACCCGGCTGCTGTTCGGCGCCGACTTCGCCGACGCCGGCCCGGCCCTGCCGCTGCTGATGGCCACCTTCGTCGTGGTGTCGCTCGGCTACCTCACCGGCTACCTGATCGTCGCGTACGACCTGCAGCGCCGGTTCCTCCTGATCGCGATCGGCGCGCTCGTGTTCAACGTGGGCGCGAACCTGGCGCTCGTGCCGAGCTACGGCTTCATGGCGGCGGCCTGGCTCACGCTCGCCACCGAGGTGCTCGTGATGTCGCTCTCGATGTGGATGGTTTGCACCCGCATGGGCGTCGCGCCGACCGGCTACAACCTGCCCCGCATCGTCCTCGCCGCCTGCGCCGCGGGCATGCTGGCCTGGGGCCTCAACGAGGCCGGCCTGGCGACACCGGCCTGGGTGGCCGCGGGCGGAGCGCTGTACGCGGTGCTCGTGATCGCGCTCGGCGCGGTCCGGCTGGACGAGCTGCGCGCGCTGCTGCGCAGGGCAGAGGCTTGAGCCGTCCGCTGCATATCGCCGTCGACGCCAACGTCCTCGAGGCGCCCTGGGGTGGCATTCCCAAGCACGTCCACCGCGTCGTGGCCGAGCTGGTGGCCGCGGGCGATCGTGTGGACCTGCTCGTGAACCTGCGCCGCTGGGAGTCGCCGGTGCCGGGCGCGCGCGCGGTGCCGCTGCGACTGCGCGGCCGCGAGCTCTGGCGTGACGTGGCCGTGCCGCTGTGGGCGCTGCGCCGGCGCCCCGACGTCCTGTGGGCGCCGGAGACCGTGCTGCCGCGCCGCATCGGCGTGCCGACCGTGGTCACGGTCCACGACCTCGCCGCGCTGATCTTCCCGGGCAGCAAGCCGCCGCAGGTCGAGCGCCGGTTCCGTACCTCGATTCCGCGCTCGGTGCGCTCGGCCACACGCGTGATCTGCGTCTCGGAGGCCACGGCGCGTGACGTTGCGAGCCACTGGGGCGTCGAGGGGCTCGACGTGATCGGCAACGGCGTGGACGACCGTTTCACCCCCGGAGACGCGGATGCCGAGCGGCGCTGGGCGAGCGCGACCTTCGGGCTGGAGGCGCCGTTCGTGCTGCACGTCGGCTCGCTGGAGCCGCGCAAGGGCCTCGACGTGCTGATCGCCGCGGCGGGCGAAGCGGGGTGGCGGCTCGTGCTGGCCGGGCAGCCCGGTCACGAGGGCGAGCGGATCCTCGCCGCCGCCGAGCAGGCGGGAGCGGTCTGGCTGCCCGACGTGGACGACGAGGCGCTCGCCCGCCTCTATCGGGCCGCCGAGGCCGTGGCGCTGCCGTCCCTGTACGAGGGATTCGGGATCGTCGCGCTCGAGGCGATGGCGAGCGGGACGCCGGTGGTGGTCTCGGCCGAGGCCGGTGCCCTCGCGGAGCTCGCGGGAGACGCCGCCGTGCAGGTTTCCGAGCGCGACCCCGGGGCGTGGACGGCGGCGATCGCGTCGGCGAGCGAGCGGCGCGGCGCGCTGGTCACCGCCGGCCTGGAGCGGGCCGGCGCTCACCGGTGGCCGCGAGTGGC
>JACCSF010000421.1 GCA_013813135.1 Thermoleophilaceae bacterium
CATCCGGGCGGGCGCGCCGGCCCCCCTCGCGCCCGCGCGCTTGGCGGCCGTCGCCGGCCAGGGCCTTGCGGCCTTCGGCGTCGAGGGCCTCGACATCACCATCGAGGGCGGCGCCCAGGACGGCGTGGCCAAGACGATGTACGGCGGCAGGGTCGCCGTGCTGAAGGGCTTGAACCGCCTCGGCCGGCGGTTGAACGGCTCAGTTGGAAAGTCGTTCGCCTATGGCGCCCAGCGCGGGCGCCTGTTGGTGCAGGGCGACGCCGACTCGCGCTTCTGCATCCGCCTCTCGGGAGCGGACGTGGTGATTGGCGGCGAGCCGGCCGCCCCACTGGACGACTCGCTCGGTTGCCTGGCCGACCGCGCCAACCTCAAGGGGTTCGCGTTCGAGTACATGACCGCAGGCCGGGCCGTCGTGCTCGGCGATCCCGGCCCGTGGTTCTGCGCCGGCCAGACCGGCGGGCGCGTGTACCTGCGCGTGAATCCGGAGTGGAAGCTCGACCGCGCGGCGCTCGAGCGCCGCCGTGGCAAGGGCGCGAAGGTGGCGCTGGCGCAGCTCGATTCGGTGGGCGCCGCCGACGTGCGCGAGCTGCTCGGCGCCTACGCCGCCGAGCTGGGCGCCAGCGGCCAGGAGGGCGAGGCCGACCGGGTGCTCTCCCTGGCGGCTCAGCCGGATGCGCACTTCCTCATGTCGGTGCCCGAGCGCGAGCAGACCGATCCGTCCGTCTCGACCGAATAGCGGATAGCGTGCGCGTATGCCGACCGCGTTCGTGACCGGGGGCTCGGGCTTCGTCGGCGGAGCGTTGATCGAGCGCCTGCGCCGGGAGGGCTGGGACGTGAGGGCGCTGGCCCGCTCGGAGGCCGCAGCGGACAAGGTCCGCGAACGCGGTGCGGCGCCGGTCGCGGGGGATCTCGAGGACGAGGCGAAGCTGCGCGAGGGGGCCGCTGGAGCCGAGGTGGCCTTCCACGCCGCCGCCAAGGTCGAGGACTGGGGTGACCCGGACGAGTTCGAGCGGATGAACGTGCGCGGAACCGCCAACGTGATCGCGGCCTGCCGCGAGGCGGGCGTGCGCCGCCTGGTGCACGTCGGGACCGAGGCGGCGCTGATGGCGGGAAGCCCGCTCGTCAACGTCGACGAGGCCGTGCCGCTGCGGCCCGACTCGCCGGCGCTCTACCCGTCCAGCAAGGCGAAGGCCGAGCAGCGCGTGCGCGACGCGAACGGCGACGGCCTGGAGACCGTGGTGATCAGGCCGCGCTTCGTCTGGGGCCTCGGCGACACCACCCTGCTGCCGACGCTGGTCGAGCTGGTGCGCTCCGGTCGCTTCCGCTGGGTGGGCGGCGGCGGTCATCTGACCGCCACGACGCACGTGGACAACGCCGTCGAGGGCCTCTGGCTCGGTGCGACGAAGGCGCCGGCCGGCGGCGTCTACTTCGTCACGGACGGCGATCCGGTCGTGTTCCGCGAGTTCGTCTCGCGCCTGCTGGAGACACAGGGCGTCACTCCCCCGACCGGCTCCGTCCCGGCGGGCGTGGCGCGCGTCGCGGCAGGTGCCGCAGAGCGCATGTGGCGCATCCTGAAGCGCTCCGGGCACCCACCGCTCACGCGCTTCTCGGTCTGGGTCTCGTCGCAGGAGTGCACGATCGACATCGGCCGGGCCGAGCGCGAGCTCGGCTACCGGCCCGTGAAGTCGCGCGAGCAGGGCCTGGCGGAGCTGGGCGGCTGAGACCCAAGGCTCGCGCGCGCCGCGCGCTCGCCGTTCAGCCGGCGAGCGCCGTGCGGTTCGCCACGAGGCTCACGTAGAAGACCCGGAAGCGGCCGATGTCGATCTCGTCGCCGTCCTCCAGCTCGGCCAGCTCTACGCGGTCTCCGTTGCGGAACACGCCGTTGAGGCTGCGGTCGTCGAGGATGCGCGAACCATCGGGGTCGCAGTAGACGAGCGCGTGACGGCGCGACACGGTGGGGTCGTCGAAGCGGATATGGGCCGACAGGCTGCGCCCTATGCGGGTCCAACCGTCCTGCAGGGGGACCACACGTACGTGCTCGTCGTCCTCGAAGGCGAGGTACTCGCCCGGCCGGACGAGCGCATCGCGCGCGTCCTCGAGCCAGTCCGGCGGCGCCTCCAGCTCGTGGTGAGCGGGTGGCGGGTCGGTCTCGCCGAACAGCGATGCACGCTTGAAGCGGCGGCCTCCGCATTCGGGGCATCCCGGTACCGCGTCACGCTCGTGCAGAGCGACCGCGAAACCGCACGAGTCGCAGCGGAAGGACCCCGCGCCCGCCAGTGTCCCGGCGCTGAACGCTTCCATGGGTATTGCTCTCCTCGGAGTGGGGTGGTGCGCATGCTAACGAGCCAAATTTGTACATGCGGCCGGATTGGCGGTATTTGCGAGGTTTGCGGCGGGACCCCGCGCACCCGTGTGGAGGACTACGCCCAAATGCCCAGAAAAGGGGTGGGCATGCCCGACCTCGCAGGAATGCTCATGCGCAGGAGCATCGGCGCTCTCGCGCCCCCGGGCGACCACTGCCACGACTGCCGCCGCACGCCGCTGGCCGGCGAGCGGCTGCACGAGCTCGGCTCGGGACGACTGCTCTGTGAGCTGTGCTTCGGCGCACTGCCCGAGGAGAGCCGGCTGGCTGTCCGCTCGGAGCGGGTGCACGCCAGCGAGCGGCGGCTCGCGGTGGTTCGTAGGGCCGCTTAGGCCGGCTCGGCCTCCACGTCGGCCGGAGGAGGCGCCGCCGTCCGTAGAATGGCCCGCGCTGTGCGCGAGGTCACCGTCTCCACCGTCATCTCAGCCCCGCGGGAGGAGATCTTCGACTTCGTCTGCGACCTTGCCGGCCGTCCCGCCTTCACCGACCACTTCATGCGCGACTACCGGCTGGCGCGCGTGAACCCGGTCGGCGTGGGCGCCGCCTCGCGCTTTCAGCTGCGCGCTCCGTTCGCGAAGGAGTACGCCGAGCTGCAGATCACCGAGGTCGACCGGCCGCGCCGGATCGTCGAGGAGATCAGGGTGGGGCGCCGCGGCCGCAACCGTTCGCTCGCGGTCTACGACTTCTCCAGCGAGGGGCGCGACGTCACGCGCGTGGAGCTCACCACCTTCAGCGAGCCGGCCACCGTGGTCGATCGGATCCGGGAGCTGGGAGCGGCCGGCTGGGCCCGCCGCCAGACGGCCAAGGCGCTCGAGCGCCTGCGCATGATCTTTGAGGAGCCTCCGCGCGGCGAGCTCAAGCGGGTCACCATCGCGGGCTTCGAGCCCGAGAAGGCCCCTCGCTTTGGCGTCCCCGCCGGGATGGATCCCGCCCACGCGCCGGTGATCCCCGGCCGCCCGCGCCGTAGCGAAGCCTCCTAGAATGCCGCGCTCGATGCTCCGCCGCCTGCCAATCGCCGCATGCGTTCTCGCGCTCGCCGCGCCGCTGGGGCTCGCCGCCTGCGGCGACGAGGAGCCGGGCATCGACGAGCCGGCGCGGGAGGGCCTCGCGATCGAGCTTGGGGGCGTGGACTACACGGTCTTCATCACGCGCGAGCTCAATCCGGACATCACGCCCGACGACGCCTACGTGACCACCGAGGCCCCGGCCGGCCAGGCGCTGTACGGCGTGTTCCTGAAGGCGTGCAACGTGTCGGACGACGAGCGCAGCACCGCCGCCGACTTCACGGTGCACGACAACCAGGAGAACACCTTCGAGCCGGAGCCGCTCCCGGAGGACAACCAGTTCGCCTACACCGCGCGCACGCTCGACCCGAAGGAGTGCATCCCGGAGGCGGGCAGCGTCGCACAGCTGGGCCCCACGGCCGCGTCCATGCTGCTCTTCCAGTTCCCGCTGGAGAACACGGAGAACCGCCCGCTCGAGCTCGAGATCGAGCAGGACGGGCAGAAGCGCACGTTCGAACTGGATATCTAGAGGGCCGCCTCCAGCACCACGCGCGCCGCCGGCGCCGCCGTCGCTCCGCCGGCTCCGGCTCCCACCAGCATCACCGCCACCGCTATCCGCGGGTGGCCCGCGGGAGCGTAGGCCGCAAACCAGGCGTCGGTGTTCGTGGGGTCGGACGGGGCCGTTTCCCCGGTTTCGGGGTCGCGCGTGTCGTCCAGCTCGGCAGTGCCGGTCTTGCCGGCGACCTTGACGTCCGGCAGTGCCGCTGCCGTGCCGGTCCCGTAGGCGACCACGTCGATCATCAGCGACTCGATCGTCCGCGCGATCCGGCGCCGGACCACGCGCACGCTCCGGGTCCTGTTGCCCAGCGCCAGCGTGGGCAGGTGGCGCACGCCGCGCGCGGCGATCGTCTGCGCCACAGAGGCCATCTGGAGCGGGGTGGCAAGCGTGCGGAACTGGCCGATAGCCGTAGCGCCGACCTCGAGTGGGGTCTTGATCTCCCCGGCGGGCGGCAGCGTGCTCGGCACCTCGCCGGGCACCGTCGGGTCGGCGTTCCAGCCGAAGCGCTCCGCCGCGTTCACCAGCACCTGCGCACCCAGCTGCACGCCCAGCGGGGCGAACACCGAGTTGCACGAGTGGGCGAAGCTGCTGCGGAAGCTGCCGCCGCAGGCTTCGCCGTTGGCGTTCTCGAGCTCCACCCCGTCGATGGTCGCGGCGGTGGCGATCGGGAACTCGGTCGACGGCTTCACCGCACGCGCCTCAAGGGCCGCCGCGGTGGTGACGATCTTGAAGGTCGATCCCGGCGGTTGCGGCGCCGAGAAGGCGATCCCCGCCAGCGCGCGGATCTCCCCGTTGCGCGGATCGAGCGCCGCGATCCCGCCGAAGCGGCCGGCGAGCGCCGTGACGGCGCCCTCCTGGAGGCGGGTGTCGATCGTGGTGCGCACCGGCGGGGCGGGCGTTGGCGGGGCGCGGGCGATCACGCGGCTTCCGGCCAGCAGCTCGCCGCCGGGGCGGCCCGCGAGCCGGGCCTCGAAGGCCTCCTCCAGGCCGTTCTGCCCGACCGGCCAGTTGCGCGGAAACCCGTGCGCGTAGAGCGAGCGGCGCTCCTCCTCGGTCTCCTGGGGCGCGAGCGTGCCCGCGATCGACCCGGCAATCGCCTCGAGCGGGGACGTCCGCCTGTCGACCTGCCCGCGCGCCGAGCGGGGAAGACGGCGGGACGGTGG
>JACCSF010000428.1 GCA_013813135.1 Thermoleophilaceae bacterium
GGGCGAGGTGGAGCGCAGCAGTTCGGGCGCGCGCGGCCGCGCCGAGGGGGTCTGTGACGGTCAGGGCGCCGGTAGCAACACGCAACGTGCCCACGGGACGGAACGCCGCGCCCAGGCACCAGGCAGAACTACAAGCGATCCCCGCGCCTGTCGCCGGGCCAGAGCACGCCTGCTTCCCGCCCAAGAGGGTCACGACAAGACGGCCCCGCTCGGACGCTCGCTGCTCGTCCGGAGCGATAGCGAGCGGTTGGGTGGGTCGCGTCCCTGAGCTGCTGTAACTTCGCCGGCGGCTCAGGTTCCCGGTCAGGCAATTTTACCTTATGCGGCGTTCACCTCCTCCGGGAGTGCTTGGTCGTGTCCCTCATCCCTGAGCCGCTTGAGGCGCTGGCGTTCGAGCTGGGTGAACTTGATGCCGTTGGTGGCGTGCGTGATGTAGAGGTCGAGCACCGCCCAGACCAGAGTGAGGCAGCTGGTCTTGCCGGGGAAGCGGCCGATCACCTTGGTGCGGCGCTTGACCTCGCCGAGTGATCGTTCGAGCAGGTTCGTCGACCGCCACCTGCGGCGGTGTCTGGTCGGGTAGCGCAGGTGCACGACGAGCGCGGCGAGGTCGTCGGCCAGGCATTTGGCCGCGGCGGGTATCCGCTCTTGTCGAGCTGATCGACCAAGGCCCGTAGTCGCTGTTTTGCGTGGCGTTCGCCGGTGGCGTCGTCGAGCGCCTGCCAGTAGGCCTGGCGGACGTGTTCGCGCTCCCGCTCGGGCAGCTTGGCGAGCAGGTTGCGCAGGCGGTGGACGGCGCAGTGCTGGCGGTCTGAGGCGGGCCAGCACTGCTCGACCGCCTTGATCAGGCCGGGGGCGCCGTCGGCGACGATCAGCAGCGGCGCGCCGAGCCCGCGGGCGATCAGGTCCCTGCCGAGCGCCAGCCAGTCCTCGTGCGACTCGCGCATCCCCAACATCACCGAGAGCAGCACCCGCTCGCCTTGCTCGGTGAAGCCCCAAGCGACCAGCACGCCCTCCTTGGGCCCGTTCGGGCGGACGCAGAGGAAGACCGCGTCCAGGAACAGCGCCGCCAGCCGGACCTCGTACAGGTCGCGGCGCTTGAACTGCTCGAAGCGCTCGCGCAGCTCGCTGCAGATCCGCGAAGCGGTCGATTTCGACAGCTTCCCCAGCCCCGCCTGGTCGCACAGCGACTCGACGTCGCGCATCGACAGGCCGCGCACGAACGCGCCGACCACCATCGCCTTCAAAGGCTCGGTGCGCAGCAGCTTGGTGCCGCGCGAGAACAGCTTCGAGACGAACGGCTCGGCCGCCTCACGGACCTGGGGGATCCCAACCTCAAGCTCGCCCTCGGCGGTCTGCACTCTGCGGGGGCGAAAGCCGTTGCGCAGCCCGCTCCCATAGTTGCGCAGCCCGCGCTGATAGTCCGGCCGGCGCTCATAGCGCGCCCTGCCCAGCCGGGCGTCGAACTCATCCTCCACCGCGCGCTGGATGATCAGCCGCGCCCCCAGCTTCGCGAGTTCCGAGAGCGACTCCCGCGGGTTCTCACCCACCCCCACGGCAAGCAACCGGTCGATCTGCTCCTCAATCTCCGCCGACGGCGGTACGGTGCGTCTCACGGCGTAGGTCCTCCTTCTTCGTCTTGTCAGGACTTGAGGGAACCTACGCCGTGCCCTTGACGGGCCCGGCTCATTTACAGCACCTCTGAGACGCGACCCACGGAGGTGGCAGGTGACTCCTTTGGACGACGGACGGTTGCGCTTGGCTGTCGGGCTGCAGACGCCTGCTCTCGTAGCCGGACCGGGTGCCCCGCCGAGCCGCGAAGGCATCGCGCAAGACGGCCGGCACTCGTCCAGAGCAAGGGTTTGCGGCGGCGGTTGCGAGACGCTCGTTCGTCCAGTGATCAGGAGCTCAGGACTGCGTCTTTATGAGAGATCTGGTTGATGGGCAACCCATGGGTTGCTTAGCTCCTCTCTGTGAGAGTGATGCTGATCGGGGGGACCGGCCCGGTTGGTCAGGCCGCACTGCCGTACCTACTCGGCGATCGCCACGAGGTGGCGGTGGCGCACACCGGCGCTCATGAGCCACCGGGGCCGGAGCGAGTCGAGCATCTGCACGGTGAGCGTCCGGCGTTGCTGGCGGCCGGAGGTCCGGCCGAACGCTGGGGTCCCGAGGTGTTGGTGGACACGTTTGCTGGTGGCGCCACCGCCGAGAAGGGACATGAGCTGGGATGCCTGGCCGGCCGAAGCGCCGCGAGCCAGATCGTCGCGATTAGCTCGATCGATGTCTACCGCCATTGCGCTCTGGCGGGAGTGGACGGAAACGAGCCGACCGAGCTTCCACTCGACCCGCTGCCGTTGATCGAGGACGCACCTCAGCGAAGCGCGCCGTCGCCCGGTGGGGACATCGTGCACGACAACGTGGCGATGGAGGGGGCATTGCACGGTGCCGCGCGGATCAGCGTTCTGCGGCCGGGCGCGATCTACGGTCCGCACCTGCACCCGCGGGTGCTGCGCGAGTGGCACCTCGTCGGCAAGATCGCGCGCGGCGAGCGCCATTTGGCTCTCCCGGCGGGCGGCACCCAACTGTTTCACCGCGTCGCCCTCGAACGAGTCGGCCGCGCCGTCGCTGCGGCGATCGGAGCGGCGCCCAGCGGTCGCTGGGCTTGCAACGTCGCCGACCCGCAGGACTTCACCTACGGCGCGCTCGCCTCCCTAGTCGCACGGCAACTGGAATGGGACTGGGAGATCGAGGTCGTGGGGTTCGGCCAAGCGGAACACCCCTGGAACGTCCGGCACCCGGTGATCGCCGACACGACCCGTCTGCGCCACCGCCTTTCCGTAGTCGAGCCCGACCCGGTAGCCGCCACTACGGAGCAGGTCGCCTGGCTCTGGGACCACCGCGCCGAGCCCATGCTCGCCCAGATCCCAAGCCACTAACAGGACTGGCGCACCGATCGCAGCAGATGAAAGGCCCCTCGCCGATCTCCTTCCCAACTAAGAACAGGTGTAATGGCAAGCGCCTCGGAGGCGCTCGCCTTGGACGAGCGTCAGGCGGTCTGGTGGGACCAGTCCTTGACTTCCGTATCGCCAGGGCGAAGCGAGCGTGACGTCAAGGGCGTATGTCCCGCGGGGTGCGCTCGCGCTGGTAGAGCAGTGGGCTCCGTCCACTGCTGCGATTGGAGGAGATCTCATGACCGTCCCGTCACTGCTCGATGCCGCCGGCCGGCGGCGCTCGCCCGCGACGATGCCCGGCTATCACGCCGGCCGCGCGCCGCGCAACAAAGGATTGCGCTATCCCGCCGACCCGCCGACGGTGGAGGAGATTGTCGCCGTTATGCGCGAGGCCGGTGACGACCGCCATGGCTTCAGGCTGCGCGCCCTGATCGTCGTGCTCTGGCGCGGCGGCCTGCGCGTCCAGGAAGCGCTCGCGCTCGGCGAACGCGACCTCGACTCGAGGCGCGGCTCGCTGCTCGTGCGCAGCGGCAAGGGCGACCGCCGCCGCGAGATCGGCATGGACGCCTGGGGCTGGGAGCAACTGCGGCCTTGGCTCGCCGCGCGGGTCGAGCTACCGGTCGGACCGCTGTTCTGCGTCATCGACGGGCCGACTCGCGGGCAGCCGTGGTCTGCCGCCAACGTGCGCGTCGAGTTTCGCCGGCTCGCCGCCCAGGCAGGCGTCAGGCGCCGCTTCGCGCCGCACCAGCTGCGCCCACGCCCACGCCGTCGAACTAGCGCCCGAAGGCGTGCCGCTCAACGTCATCCAGCGTCAGCTCGGCCACGCCAAACCTCGGCACCACCTCGATCTATCTGCAAGGCATCGACACGGAAGAGATCATCGCCACCGTCCACGCCCGCCGCGCACCAATGATGTCCGCCACCGCCGGACTCCGGTTCTGAACGGTCCGACACCGAACAGCGGGAGCGCCGCAGACGCTCCCGCTCGACGGTCGCATCGGGGCGACCGCTTCGAAGACCAATGCGAGCACCACGCAGACTTGCACAGCCCTGCCCCCCGCACCCGGTGATCGTCCAACGCGAGCACCTTGCCGGCGTCGATTCAAACGACCGCTTACAGCACAAAGCAGCACTGCGGCCGGCGCTCGGCGAGTTCCGCTTCTCGAGGTTCCAACGCCTGTTGTGGCTCGCCTCAGGGAGTACGATCGCGCGCGGAGCCGATGCTCGAGTGAGGAGGATGCCACCATGTCCCAGCCGTTCATCTTCATCAGCACGTTTCGACTCAAGCAGGGCAAGTTGGAAGCGTTCAAGGAGATGTGCCAGGGACTCGTGGAGTTCGTGGGATCCAACGAGCCCCGGGTGATCGCCTTCAACCTCTACGCAAGCGCGGACGGCACCGAGGTGAGCAACGTGCAGGTCCACCCGGACGCGGACTCGATGGTCTCCCACATGCAATTGCTACGCGAGCACATCTCGGGTGCGGGCAGCGAGGAGAGCGCCATCGACGTCACCACGAGCAACCAGATCTACGGGGCCCCGAGCGACGCTGTCCTCGAGATGATCGAGGGGTTCGACCCTGGCGTGCCGTTGCCCATCAAGCCCGTACCGCTCGCGGGGTTCACCCGCAGCGCGGCGGGCGAAGCTCAGAGTGCGCCGGGATAGTCGCCGGCGGGCCGTTGGGCTTTCGCTCCCGCGTGGATGCGAGCATGCCGGTAGACGCGCCTCAGGCGCCCGCTCCGGACGACACGGGGTCGTCTCGGTCGGTGCTGAGCTGATGCCCGCTTGCCCTCAGGAGGGAGCGCGTCCTCACCGACAGGCGCGCGAATCCCGGAGCGAGAGCGCGGAGCGGGAGCGATGTCCTCAGAGAACGCGCGGGCAGTGCCCTTGTGTCCGGCGTAACGAGCGGATGCTGGGCCTCCCTGCTCGCTTCGCCTGAGCCGGATCCATCGCGGCTCGATCGGCGATCTCGCCGTCGGCCCGCCGCGCGGTCGGCTTCCCCGAGGGTGGCACGCCTGCGGCGTGCGGTCGGGGGGTGCCGATGGCCCGCGCGGTGCGGGCCCGGAGCCCAGGAGGCGACGATGTCTGTCAAGCGCAAGCTGAGCGACGAGGAGCGCGAGCAGCGCCGTGTGCGGGCGATGTTCCACTCGTATTCGCTCGTTGTCTCGTGTCAGCGTTGGGCTCGATGCTTCGCAGAGTCGTCCCGGCGCGGCCGACATGTCGGTGACGAAGCCGGAAAACCGAAGAGCATTGCCGCCCGGAAGCCCTGGCGGATCGGCTGCGCCCTCGCGGCTGGACGGTTGATTGTGCAGCCGACTCAGCGCGTCTCGGGCTCGCCCGTCGAGCCGTGGTCCATCATGGGCCCGTCCGCGCCGCTCGGCACGGTCAGGCCCGGGACTCGCTCGGGGGCGAAGGCAACGCCGAGGGCGAGGGCGACGAGGAGGGCGGTGACGGTCGCGACCGCCGCCCGTCTCCAGGGCAGGAGCTTCTCGGTGGCGATGAGCGCTGCTACGAACGCCATCCAAGCGACGCTCATCACGCCGATCACGAACAGCGCCGCCATCAGCGCCCAGCAGCAGCCGACGCACCAGGCGCCGTGCTCGACCCCCATTCGCAGCGCGCCCGCGGCGCCGTCGCGCCAAGCACCGAGCAGGAAGGAGAGCGGGCTGCGGCACCTCCGGAGGCAGGCGTACTTGGCGGGCGTGAGCTCGTAGACGGCGGCCACGAGCACGACCCCGCCGGTCAACCAGCGTCCCGCGCGATCCCATGTCAACGCGTCGCCGGCTACCGGCGCGGCCTGGTAGGCCGCCCACCCGAGCAGGCCAAAACCGGTCCAGGCGAGGAGGTAGCCGCCGACGAACATGACCGTGCGGGCCGCCGCCGCGGGGCGCGCGAACTCGCGCCGGCGAGCCTGAAGCCGGGCGTAGACCGCGACCATCGGCCACACCGAGGGGAACATCATCGCCGCCATCCCCACGACCCAGACGGTGAGGAAGAAACCGAGCGCGCCAGGGTCACTGCCCGGGCCGGCGTCCATGCCGGCCATACGCTCGTCCGTGATCATCCAGCCAAGGCCGGCGAGCGCGATCAGCGCCGCGACCAACGCGACGCCGGTGCGGTCGACCGACGCCCCCAACGGCCGGGGACGCGCCGTGCTCACGCTTCGCATACGGCTGACGTGATCAGCCAGACCAGGAGAACGGCGTCGAGAATCCGCTCTGGCCATCTGCGGAGTACTCGACTCCAAAGCCCCGAATCCGGGCCGAGAGGGTCCTGGCCGGAGTCATGTCTGAGTTCGCCGGGTGCTTGGTCTCGGTGAGCTTCGGCAGCGGCCCGTCGGGGTCGAAGGGCGACACGACATCCTCGATCTCTACCTCCACGGCATCGCCGACCTTCACGCGGTGGCGGCGGCCCTCGTCGACGTGCTCGATGGATGCCACCTCCATGCCGAGGTTCTCGCTGATGAGCGGCACGACGTTCGCCATCGGACCACCCATCTGCCCCGAGAAGATGGCTCCGAGCTTCTCGGTCTGCTCGTCGCTGGCGCGTTCGTCCATGAACATCCCGACCCGCCAGTTGCCCTCCGACATCTGCTTCGGGGCGTCGAGCACCAGGACCACGTTCCGGTCGCTTACGTCGGTTTCCTCGACGTGGCCGGAGTCGATGTGCCACGCCAGCACCGCGTTGCAGCGGTCATAGTCTGCGGGCGCTGCGAACCCCGTGGCACCACAAGGGCACACGACATCGCAGTTGCAGTTCTCGATGTACGTCCCCTCCAGTCGCCACGCCATGGCTCACCTCTGGAGCGGTTCGAGTGACGACAGGACCCTACTCTCTTCACGCTGAGCGCGACGGTCGGAGTAACTGCGCGGCCGCTCGAGCAATGCGTCGCCGACAGCAGCGTCGCCGGCCCGAGCGCGATAACTGGAGGACTCGCGTGGCTGTTCGGACACCGGTGCTGTGCCGAGGTCGCGCGGGCCGAACGCCAGGTCGCCCGCCGCATCGAGGACATGCTGCTGGCCGCCTCCGAGCACGCCTGTTCGCACGGCGGAACGCGCGGCGTGAGCGCGCGTGGTCAGTGCGCTGGCCGGTTGCGGTCGGCCAGCAGCTCGCGGTTGATCTCGCGGACGGCGTCCAGTTCCTCGCGCGCGTCGGCGAGCTGTTCTTGGAGCTCGAAGATCTGCGCCTGGGCGTCCTGGAGCTGGCTGCGCAGCTCGTCGGGGCGCTCGCCGCCCGGCTCGAGCTGGTCGGCGATGTCGCGGCCGAGCACTTCGGAGAGGCGCTGCTCGAGCGTGCGCAGCTGCTGGCGCAGCCGGTGGTTGTGCGCCTTGGCGTTGGCCAGATCGGCGCGCAGCGAGGCGACGGTGACGTGCCCGTCGGCGGCGGCTCTTGCGCCGGCGGGGGCGGTGGCCTGCCGGGCGCGCTGCTCGATCTGGGCGCGAAGGTCGGGGTGGGTGTAGATGAACTTGCGCGAGACGCCGGCGTGGCGGGCGATCGCGGCGATGCTCAACTCCTGCCCGGTGGCCGCGCGCGCGTCGACGGCGGCAGCGACGCGCTCGCGCTTGACCTGGGTGTCCAGCCGACGCGAGGCGATCATCGCCTCGCCGTGGGCGCTCATGCGGTC
>JACCSF010000027.1 GCA_013813135.1 Thermoleophilaceae bacterium
GCCTCGACCCGGTCGCCGGTCGCGATCTTGGTGAAGCGGATGCCGGTCCCGGCCGCCGCGGCGTCGAGCTGCACCAGCAGGCTCGGCATGTCGACGGTCGAGGGAATCGCCTTGCCGAGGCGCACGACCTGCGCGTAGCTGGCGTCGAAGGTCTGCCTGGCGCCCTGCGCCGCTTTCAGCTGAGCGCGCGCGTCATCGAGGCGCTGCTGCTGGGTGGACAGCTCCGCGCCGGCGGTGCTGGCCTCGTCGCGCTTCGGCGCGAGCAGCAGGAACCAGTAGGCCACGAGGACCACGACCGGCACCAGCGCGATCATGATCTTCCGGTCGCGGTCGGTGAGGGTCACGATCCCCCTCCCAGCGAGGCTGGCACGCTCTTGCTGCCGCGCGGGGTCTCACTCGAGGGCCCAGTAGCGCTGAAGTTGACGGTCAGGTTGAAGGTGTAGAGCGCGCCGCAGCTGTCCACGCTCGCCTCGTCGGCGCGCGTGCCGGCGGTGGACTCGTTCAGCTCCACGTCGTCCACGCGGTACAGCTGGCGCAGCCGCACCATCATCCGGGCGACGTCGTCCTGACCCGGGGTGCAGCCAACGAGGTTGGCTGCCGGAGTCACGACGGTGGTCGCCTCCGCGGTCGGGGCGGTGCCGCCGCCGGAGGTCGGATCGCCAAGCACGGACGCGTCGGCGGACTGCAGCCAGCTGCCGGCGGGCATGACGCGCGACAGCTCGCGCATGAAGCGCTCCCAGTCGAAACGGGTGGAGGCCACGCCGGCCACGGACTGCGTGCGGGTCAGGGCGACCTGAGCGAAGTCGGTGAAGCTGTTCTGCTGGTCCGCTTGGACCTCGATCTGATCGGCCTCGGCACGGGCGGTGTTCGCCTCGCCCTTGCGCTCGGTAACGGTGTTCGCGGTCAAGACGTACACGACGACCAGCGCGAGCAGCGCCGCGAGCACGCCAAGCAGGATCGGGGCGCCCTTGGCGTTGCCGTCGGCCGCGAAGCGCCGGCGCTGATCCTGTGGAATCAGGTTGACGGGCTTCACGCCGCAGCTCCCAGCGAGAGGCCGGCCGCCACCGTGTACCGGTGCGGGTCCTCGTTCGGACCGAGCGCGGAGCCGTCGATGACGCCGAGCGGTGCCGGCGCCATGACCCGAATGCCCAGATGTGCCTCCAGGCTCTCCACCAGCTCGCCGTCAGCCGACCCGGGCCCCGACAGCACGACCTCGCCGATCGGCTTGGCCTGCGGCTGGGTCATGTAGTAGTCGATCGACAGGCGGATCTCGTCGGCGAGCCGCGAGCCGGAGTCCTCCTCATCCCAGACGGCGGAGAGCGGACGCGTGAAGAAGCAGCTGGAGCCGACCGCGACGGCGAGGTTGGTCACCCCGCCGAGGTGGCAGAACACGCGCGCGGCCTGCTCGGGCTCGTCGGAGTCGACGGCCAACGCGCGCACCAGGGCGAACGCGTCGAGGTCGACCCCGTCCGCCTTCAGGCCGGCGGCCTTCACGGCCTCGAGCAGCGTCTCGATCATCTTGCGCCGAGCGGCCACCAGCACCACCTGCATGCGGGGAGTGCCGTCGGCCGCGGTCGAGAAGCCGGCGACCTGGTGGTCGAGCACGGCCTCGTCGAGCGGCATTGCGATGGCCTCCGAGGCCTGGAAGCGAACCGCAGCGTCGCGCTGCCGCTCGTCCTCGATGCGCGGCAGCTCCACCACCCGGACGACGATCTGCTGGTTCGCCACCCCGAGCCGCACGTTGCGCGGCAGCCCGGCGGCGGAGGCGAAGCTCTTGAGGCGCTGCCCGAGCGCCTCGGCGTCGGCAACCTCACCGTCACGCACGAGTCCCTCGGGGAGGTTCTGGCTGGCGCAGCGCACAACCCGGCCGCCGTTGACCTGCGCGGCCGCGAGATAGCGCCCATCGATGTCGAGACCGATGCTGCCGCGCTCAGAAGACTTTCGGAGGGAAAACGCCATGGCGGTTCTCCCCGAATATCGGCCGCTGGGCGAACTCCCTTAGCGCTGCGGTGGAAAAATCCAGCGCCGCTTGACGGTTTCGTGCGTCGTCAGTTGAGGAAGTTCGACTCGTAGAGGTCGATCAGCTCGGGCCCCGCGAGCACTCCGATCAGCCCGCCGACTGCCAGGAAGATGCCGAAGGGGACGGCCTTCTTGCGCGCCTGCGCGCCCTCGCGCGCGATCACCGCGAAACCGAAGACGGTGCCGGTCAGGAAAGCCGTCAGCAGCGCCGGCACCACGGAGACCCCGAGGTAGAGGCCCATGGTCCCGCCCAGCTTCACGTCGCCCATGCCCATGCCGCTGGGGTACGCGAGGACGGCCAGCAGCAGGAACACCAAGACGCCCGCGCCGGCGAGCAGGTGCTCGGGGAGTGCGCCCGTGTCGACGACGGCGCTCGCCACGAGCCCGTAGATCGCCATCGGGTAGACGATCTTGTTGGGGAGCAGCTTGTGGTCGAGGTCGATGCCGGCCAGGGCGATCAGGCAGGCGACGAACGGCAGCTCGAGCCAGAGCCCGTCGTCGAACCCGCGCACGGCCACGACCACCGCGAAGCCGGTGGCCGTGAGCAACTCCACCGCCGGATAGCGCGCCGAGATGCGCGTGCCGCAGCTGCGGCAGCGCCCGCGCAGCAGCAGCCACGACAGCACCGGGACGTTGTCGAACGCCCGCAGGGGCTCGCCGCACGATGGGCAGCGGGAGCCGGGCGTCAGCACTGAGTCACCGCGCGGCAGGCGGTGAATCACCACGTTGAGGAAGCTCCCGATCAGCGCCCCGAGCAGAGCGGCTGCGGCTATCTCGGCGCCCATGGGTCAGAGAAGCTAACGGGCGGGCCCGCTGGGCCCGCCCGTTTCAGGTACTCGGAAGTGACTTCCGCTTACCAGTTGCCGCTGGTCGGGCACGCGCCCTTGTTAGTGGTCGTACAGGTACGGGTGGCCACGCCGGTCGTGCCGTTCTTCGTGATGGTGAAGTTGTTGCCCGAAGCCGACTTGCCCACGATCGAATACGCGCTTGTGGTGGCCGTGGGGATCGTAGCCTGCCCGTCGCCGCTGCCGTACACACCGCTCTGGGTGACGTCGTTGCTGGCGGCGGCGCCAACGTACGTCTGGTTGGTCGCATAGAACGACTCCACCGCCGACACCAGGTTGCGAGCCGCCGACTTGGCGTCCGCGTCCTGGCCCTTGGAACGCTGCCCGAGGAAAGCGGGCAGGGCGATCGCGGCAAGGATGCCGATGATCAGAATCACGACGAGGAGCTCAATGAGCGTGAACCCCTTCTCCCCGTTGTGAACGCGCTGGCGGAGCTTCCGCAGCATGGGTCTCCCCCTTTTGAGGTAACTGTGATCTGGGTCTGCCAGACGCCGCGGAGACTCCGTGACGCTGGCCTTAATCACGTACATCGGACCGTCAGTGAAAAGCCTTAACGGCGACCTTGTGGCTGGACGAGAATTCCCACACGGGGTCCGGCGGCGCGACGGGCGTTGCCTCGACGCGAGCTGGCCCCCGGTAGGCGCCGAGCACGGCCACCAGGATCGGCGGGCCGATCCAGACCAGGTAGAAGTAGAACCAGTGCGGGGTGACGATCTGAAGGGCGATCAGCACCCCCGCCGCCAGCGCGGCCACCTGGCGCAGGTCACGGCGGCGGGGCACGAAGGCCACCAGCACCACGAGGGAGGCCGCGCCCACCTTGCCGACGGCCTGGAGCCAGTCGAGCGAGGAATGCATGCCCCACAGGCTGAAGGGCGACGTGCGTCCGAGCTGGAAGCCGATCGTGGTGTCGTAGAACTCCCCCCAGCCCCCATCGGGCAGCAGCAAGACCACCGAGCCCAGACAGACGGCAACCAGAGCTGTGCCGAAGGCCGGCCAGGCGCGCAGGCGCCGCTCGTCGCCCAGGCCGGTCGCGAACAGCGGGGCCAGCGCCAGCGGGGCGAACTTGGCGGCCGTCCCGAGCCCGATCAGCAGGCCGCGCCCGGACGGCGAGGAGATCGCCAGCAGCGCCCCAACCAGCAAGGCCGCCACGAGTGCGTCGTTGGTATTCGACTGCAGCGCGAAGACCGAGAACGGGTACGCCGCCCAGGCCCATGCGAAGGCGAGGCCGAGCAGCGTGCCCTGCGCGCCCGCCCGCATGCGACGGCCGAGCTGCACCAGGCCGCCTACCACCAGCAGGTCGAAGGTGATCGCAGCGGCATGCGCCGGCACCACGGCCCCCCAACTGCCGTCCCAGGGCAGGAGCGCCACGAACGGTATGTAGCTGAGGTAGTTGACCGGGCCGTACGTGTCGCCGTGGATGTCGTTCAGGACGTACAGCGGCAGGCCGTGCATGATGCGGTCGGCACCTACGACGGACGCGTAGCCCACGTCGATCACGTTGGAATCGACGATGTTGAGCGCGATCCGGAAGGCCACCAGCAGGCCGAGCCCCACGATCAGCCAGGGCGCCTTCGCGTAGGGCATCAGCGGCTCGCCGCGCTCGCGCGGCCGGAAGCCGGCCAGCAGCACGCGCGCGAGCAGGTAGAGCAGCGGCGGGTACACGAGCGGCACCGACACGTCGATCTCGCCCTTGTTGAAGTAGAGCTGGGAGACGCCGAACGAGAGCAGCACCAGCAGGTCGAGGTGGACGAGCCGGAACGGACGCCGCGGATCCACGAAGGGCAGGAGGAAGAGCACGGCCAGCGGCAGCCAGATGTAGAGCTTGTTGAGCGAGCGGCCGACCGACGGCTCCAGCCCGCGCGCGAGGAGCGTCCCAGCCTGCGGGCCGGTCCATACCTCGGTTACCCGCCCGGTGTGACCGTCAACGAAGACGTCGGCCACGACCTCACCGTCTCCGGACGCGTCGATGAACGTGACCTCGTACTGGCCGCGGTAGTCGCCGTACATCGGCAACTGCACGTAAACCTGCCCCTTGGGGTGATGGGCGAGCTCCGAGCGCACCTTGTCGAGCCGCTCGACGGTGCGCCGCGCCTGGCGCGGAGTCACGCTGAAGCCGGGTGGAGCCTCGTTTGGGGCGTCGAGAAGAACCGACTGGGGAACCAGCGCGTCGGGCTGCTGCGCGCTCGCGGGCGCGGCAAAGACCACGCCGAGGGCGAGGATCAGCAGCGCCATGCTGAGGGCGGGTGGGATGCGGGAGGGCAACGACACTCCTCCACGGCTATCGGCGCTCCGCGGTCGGCCCTTAACCGGGTGGGTGATCCCTCCCGGGCCGCCATCTAGCATCGAGGCGTGCACCTGCGCCGCGCTTTGCTGTTGTTCGCGATCGTGCTGGGCCTGGCGGCGATCGCCGCGTCGGTCTCCCGTCCGCGCGACGCCTCCGACCGCTCGGACCAGATTCAGTCGGCACCGACGACCACGGACTCGGGTCAGGCGCCCACGGCCTCCCCCGCGCCAGACGGCGCGCCTGAAACGGTGGAGCTGACGTTCGTCGCGGGCGATCCGCACCCCCAGCGGATTCAGGCCGGGCAGGCGGCGACCGTGCTGGTGGAGGTCGAAGAGGCGGGCCAAGTCGAGATCGAGGGGCTCGGGATGAGCGCGGTGGCGGAACCGCTGACGCCGGGGCGCTTCGAGATCCTCACGCCGACGATCGGGCGCCACCCGATCACGTTCACGCCGGCGGCCGGAGTCGAAGAGCGGCGCAGGGCCGGCACGCTGGTGGTCGCGACGGAGTGAGGGGCGCTGCTGCCCTCCCGTGCGTGGCCGTCGTCTGGCTGAGCGGCTGCTTCGGCGGCGGCGACCAGGCATCTCCCGATCGGGATCGCGGCACTACGGCCGAACGCCGGACCACGCCCGCTGACGACCCGCCGCCCACCGCCGCCCTCGAGCCCGCGCGCTGTCCGCCGGACCTCGCCAACTGCCGCACGGCCAGCGGTCGCATCATCTACGTCGAGCGCGTGGACCCCGATGGCGACGGGGACGCGCACTTCGTGCTGACCTCACGCCAGGCGATCACGCTGCCGGGCCTGTCCGTGATCGACGTGAAGAAATCGCTGCGGCCCCACCCCCTCCCCGGCCCGGGCGACCGCATCAGCGCCGCGGGACCCGTAAACCGCGGGTCGTACGGGCAGAAGCAGATCGAGGCGATCGAGCTGCACGTGGCCCGCGCCCGCTGAGCGCTAGACCGGCCTGAGCTCGACCGACTCCGCGGCAGCCAACAGCATCGTCAGGCCGTGACGCGGGTCGCGCGGCGATCGGCGCTGCTCGCGCAGCACGACAGCCGACCACCGCCGGCCGCTGTCGAGCTCCGGAGCCAGCTCGGCGGCCAGCTCACGCGGCACCCAGCCAACCTGGGCACCGCCGTCGCCCGGGTGGACCTGGATCGCGTTCGGGTCGTGCGGATTGCGGGGGTCGCGCCGCAGATCGAGCGGGCCTCCGGGGGCGACCGCGTCGGAGCCGAGCGCCTCGGCGTGGTG
>JACCSF010000051.1 GCA_013813135.1 Thermoleophilaceae bacterium
CGGCTGCGGCGGCCGCCGACAGCGCCGGCCACTCGGCCTGCAGCGGCGCCGCGGTGATCGCCGTCGACGATCCGCTCGCCGCGCTGCACGCACTGGCGCGCGCCTGGCGGCACGAGCTGGGGGCGAAGGTCTTCGCCGTCACGGGCTCCACCGGCAAGACCTCCACCAAGGACATCCTCGCCGCGCTGCTGCGCCCGCGCCTCGTGACGCACGCTTCGCGCGAGAACTGGAACACCGAGATCGGGCTGCCGCTGACGATCCTCGGGGCGGCGCGCGGAACCGAGGCGCTCGTGCTCGAGATGGCGATGCGCGGCGAGGGGCAGATCGCCGACCTGGTGGCGGTCGCCGAGCCCGACGTGGGCGTGATCGTCAACGTGGGACCCGTCCACCTCGAGCTGCTCGGCACGGTCGAACGGGTGGCCGCCGCAAAGGCCGAGCTGATCCGCGACCTGCACTGCGGGGCCGCCTGCGTGGTGCCCGCCAGCGAGCCGCTGCTGGACGCCCACCTGCGCCGCGGCGAGCTCGACACCTGGACGTTCGGCCCTGGCGGCGAGGTGCGGCTGCTGGCCTTCGACGCCGGCCGCGCCGAGATCGAGGCGCGCCAAGAGACCGTGCAGCTCGAGCTCGGCTACTCGGAACCTCACAACCTGCTCAACACGCTGGCGGCGGTGGCAGCGGCCCGGGCGCTCGACGTGCCGGTCGGAGGCAGCGTGAGCGTGCGTTTCTCGTCGCTGCGCGGCGAGGTGGTGGAGCTGCCAGGCGGCGTCACCGTGGTGAACGACTGCTACAACGCCAACCCGATGTCGATGCGGGCGGCCCTGGATCACCTCGCGGCGAGCGCCGCGCCGCGCCGGGTGGCGGTGCTGGGGGCGATGGCCGAGCTGGGCGAGGGCTCCGAGCGCTACCACCGCGAGATCGGCTCCCACGCCGCCGCGCTGGGCATCGACGTGCTCGTTGTGGTGGGGGAGGGCGCGCTCGGATACACGGAGGAGTTCGAGGGCGAGACGCACCCCGTCGCCACGCCCGAGGAAGCGGCAGCGCTACTCGAGGAGGTGGCCCAGCCGGGCGACCGCGTGCTGATCAAGGGGTCCCGCTCGGTGGGCCTGGAACGGGTGCTCGCTTAGTGGCCTCTCCAAAGCGGGCCAGGATCTCGCGGAGAGACCACTAGCCCATGGGCGAGATCCTGATTGGGGGCATGGCCTCCCTGCTCATCTGCATGTTCCTGGGGCCGCGCTTCATCGAGTACCTGCGCCTGAAGGAGTTCGGCCAGCACATCCGCGAGGAGGGCCCGGCCGGGCACCACGGCAAGGCCGGCACGCCGACGATGGGCGGGCTGGCGATCTTCCTCGCCGTGTGCGTGCCGTTCTTGATCCTGGGTGACTACCGCGCCGCGAGCCTGTGCGTGCTCGGGACGGCGCTCGCGATGGCCGGGCTCGGCTTCATCGACGATCTGACCAAGCTGCGCAAGCGCCGCTCGCTCGGGGTCTCGGGCAAGACCAAGCTGCTGGTGCAGGCGCTGACCGCGATCGCCCTCTGGGTGGCGGTGACCGAGTACCTGGGCTTCCCGGACACGCTCGACCTGCGCGTGGTGGACGCGTCCGTCAACCTCGGCATCGGCTACCCGGTGCTGATCTTCCTCGTGCTGGCGGGCTCCACCAACGGCGTGAATCTCACCGACGGACTGGACGGGCTGGCGGCCGGCTGCGCCGCGATCGTCTTCCTCGCGTTCACCGCGATGACCTTCATCACGACAGGCGACGTCCAGAAGGACCTGGCGCTGCTGTGCGCCTGCCTGGTCGGAGCCTGCGTCGGCTTCCTCTGGTTCAACTCGTTCCCGGCGTCGGTATTCATGGGGGACACCGGCTCGCTCGGCCTGGGCGGCGCGATCGCCGCGATGGCCGTGGTGACGCACACGGAGGTGCTGCTCGTCCTGATCGGCGGCATCTTCGTGATCGAGGCGCTCTCGGTAGTGATCCAGGTGATCGCCTTCCAGCGCTTCCGCAAGCGCGTCTTCCTGATGGCGCCGATCCACCACCACTTCGAACTGCTGGCGTGGTCGGAGACGAAGATCATCCTGCGCTTCTGGATCGTCGCCGCGATCTGCTCGGCGATCGGCTTCACGCTCTACCAGCAGTCGATCACGCCTTGAGCGTTGGGCGCTCCTCACGTCCGCCGCTGCCCGAGGGGCCGTATCTGATCGTCGGGCTGGCTCGCTCCGGAGTGGCCGCCGCGCGCATGCTGCGTGGCCACGGTGAGGTGCTGGCCGCCGACAGCGGCAGCCCCGAGCTGCCCGACGACGTCGAGGCGCAGCTCGGCAGCGACGGGCTCGCCCTGCTCGAGCGGGCGGCGTGCGTGGTGAAGAGCCCGGGCGTGCCGAACGAGGCGCCGGCGATCGTGCGCGCCCGTGAGCGCGGCGTGCCTGTGATGGGCGAGCTGGAGCTGGCCTGGCGGCTGCTCCCGAACCGCTTCGTCGCGGTCACCGGAACCAACGGGAAGACCACCACCGTGGAGCTGCTCGGAGCGATCTGGCGCGCGGCGCGGCTGCCCGTCGCCGTGGCCGGCAACGTCGGGACACCCCTTTCCGCGCTGGTGGGTGAGGTGGAGCCGGACGCCACGATCGTGTGCGAGGTGTCGAGCTTCCAGGCCGAGGATTCCGCTGAGTTGGCTCCCGACACAGCCCTGCTGCTGAACCTGACCGAGGACCACCTCGATCGCCACGGCAGCCTCGAGGCCTATCGCGAGGCCAAGCTGTGCCTGTTCGCCCGGCAGACGCCCGAGCAGGTCGCCGTCGCCCCGCCCGGCATCGAGCTGCCGGGCCGGGCACGCAGGCTCGACTTCGGCGACCCGGCCGGCCTGCCGCTCGATCCGGGCGAGATCCGGCTGCGCGGCGCCCACAACCTCGAGAACGTGATGGGCGCAGCGGCCGCCGCGTTCGCCGCGGGGCTGCCGCCCGAGGCCGTCGCCGAGGCGCTGCGCAGCTTCGCCGGCGTGCCGCACCGGCTCGAGGAGGTGGGAACGGTCCGCGGGGTGCTCTACGTGAACGACTCGAAGGCCACCAACGTGTCCTCCGCCGCCCGCGGCATCGAGTCCTTCGACGGGGGCGTGCACGCGATCCTCGGCGGCAGCCTCAAGGGCGGCGGCTTCGAGGGGTTGCGCGAGCCCGTGGCGGCGCGCTGTCGCGCGTGCTACCTGATCGGGGAGGCGGCCGAGCGGCTGGCCGCCGACCTCCGCGACGCGGGCGTGCCGCTCCACCGCTGCGGGAAGCTCGAGGCCGCCGTCGAGGCGGCCCGGGCGGCCGCCGAGCCTGGAGAGGTCGTGCTGCTTTCACCCGCGTGCGCGTCGTACGACCAGTTTCGGGACTACGAGCAGCGCGGCGACCGTTTTCGCGCCCTCATCCCGCCTGCATGAATCCGGGCGGGCGCGTCGAAGGAATGCCGGATGGCTGCGCGCGCCGCCCGCAAGCGACCGGTCGAGTACTCGATCCTGTACACCGCCACCCTCTGCCTGCTGGCGTTCGGCGCGGTCATGGTCTATTCCGCGAGCTCCGCCGAGTCGCTGCTGAGCGGCACGGGCGACCCGTCCTTCTACCTCAAGCGCTACCTGATCTGCGGGCTGCTCGGCCTGGTGGTCATGCACTTCGCCTCGAGAAACGGGCTGAAGGTGATTCGGGGGCTCACGCCGGTGCTGCTGATCGCGTCGTTCGTCCTGACCGTCGCCGTGATGCTGCCCGGGCTGGGGGTGACGGTGAACGGCGCGACCCGCTGGCTCGGCGCCGGCCCGCTTCAGTTCCAGCCCTCGGAGCTGCTCAAGGTGTCGCTCGTCCTGTACGCGGCCCAGTTACTCGCGGCGCGCCCGCGTGCGACCAAGACGCTGGGCGGCCTCTTCAACCCGCTGCTGATCGTGGTCGGGGTGGCCTGCCTGCTGCTGCTCAAGCAGCCGGACATGGGCACGGCGCTGGTGATCTGCCTCGCGATCGGCACGCTGCTTGTGGCCGCCGGCACGCCCGTGCGGCTGCTGGGAGGGATCTTCGGGACGCTCGTCGGGCTGGCCATCGTGGTCGCGCTGATCGAGCCCTACCGCCGCGAGCGGCTCACGTCGTTCCTGGATCCCTTCTCGGACGCCGGCGACACGGGCTTCCAGGCCGTCCAGGCGCTGACCGCGATCGGCTCGGGCGGCTTCTTCGGGGTGGGCCTCGGCGAATCGGTGCAGAAGATCTTCTACCTGCCCGAGGCGCACACGGACATGATCCTGGCGATCATCGGCGAGGAGCTCGGGCTGATCGGGATCCTGGGCGTGATCGGGCTGTACGGGATGATCGGCTACGCCGGCCTGCGCGCCGCGAAGCTCGCGGGCGACCTGCACTCCAAGCTGCTCGCCGCCGGGATCACCTCGCTGATCCTGTGCCAGGCGACGCTCAACTTCTTTGCCGTGCTCGGCATGGCACCGCTCACCGGCGTGCCGTTGCCGTTCCTCTCGTACGGGAGCACGAACCTGGTCGTCCTGATGGGCGCGATGGGCCTGCTCCTGAACGTGGCGGCCACCGGTGGCCGGGCCCGCCGGGCGCGCGGGAAGCCGCGCCTTGAGGCGATCGAGGGAGGACGCGATGCCCAGGATCGTGATCGCCGCGGGCGGCACGGCGGGGCACGTCGTGCCGGCGCTCGCGGTCGCTGACGCGCTGCGCGCCCGGGGCGCCGACGTCGAGTTCATCGGAGGCGAGCGCGCCGAGTCGGAGCTGGTTCCGGCGGCCGGCTATCCCTTCCACCGCCTGCGGGTGAGGGGGCTCGATCGCCGCCGCCCCGTGCGGGCGGCACTCGCCCTGCCGCTGGCGGCCAAGGCCACCGTGCACGCGGTGCGCCTGCTGCGCCGGCTGAGGACGGACGCCGTGCTGGGCGGGGGCGGCTACGTGGCGGGGCCGGTCGGCCTCGCGGCGCGGCTGCTGCGGCTGCCGCTGGTCTTGACCGAGGCGGACAGCCATCTTGGGGTGACGAACCGCCTGCTGGCGCCGGTCGCCAGTCGGGTGTTCCTGGCGTTCCCGATCGAGGGTCGCGGAGGCGGACGCGGCCGGTGGCGTCGCCGAGCCGCCCGCAAGCGGGTCGTGAGCGGC
>JACCSF010000064.1 GCA_013813135.1 Thermoleophilaceae bacterium
GCAGCCTGTCGGGCGGCGAGCAGCAGATGTGCGCGATCGCCCGCGGGCTCATGAGCAGCCCCGCCCTGATCATGATCGACGAGCTGTCGCTGGGATTGGCGCCCAAGCTCGTGGACGAGATAGTCGAACGGCTGCGCACCGTGGCAGAGGACGGCACGGCCGTGCTGCTGGTCGATCAGGACGTGGATGCCGCGTTGCGGCTGGCGGCCCGGGGGTACGTGCTCGAAACCGGACGCATCGTTGTGAGTGGCCCGAGCGCGGAGCTGCTCGAGGACGAGCGCGTCCGGGAGGCGTACCTGAGCGTGGCATAGGTGCTCTACTCGACTTCGGACGAGGCCTACCTGCCAGGGCTCGCGCACGCGGATGCGGTTATTCTCCCGCCGACCATGGAGGAAAGAGCCGCAGTGTGCTCCGCCGGGCGACCTGCGGTTCTTTCGAGTTCTTGCCTCGGGGGCTGAATGGGACGCGCTGAAACCTCGCTGCTTCGCGCGCACCAGTTCCTGCGCAGGGGGCCGGTCTCCGAGGAGGGGTGGAGTCAGCTCGTGGCCAAGGGGCGCGAGTGGGAGGCGTCGTATCGCGGCCGCTGGCAGCACGACAAGGTCGTCCGTTCGACCCACGGGGTGAACTGCACGGGCTCGTGCTCGTGGCAGGTGTTCGTCAAGGACGGGATTATCACGTGGGAGACCCAGGCGGTGGACTACCCGTCGGTGGGCCCGGACATGCCTGAGTACGAGCCGCGCGGCTGTCCCCGCGGCGCGTCGTTCTCCTGGTACACGTACTCGCCGCTGCGCGTGAAGTACCCCTACGTCCGCGGCAGCCTGCTGGAGATGTACCGCGAGGCGCTGGGTCGGCACGGCGATCCGGTCGAGGCCTGGGCGGAGATAGTCGAGGATCCCGAGAGGGCACGCCTCTATAAGTCGCACCGCGGCAAGGGCGGCTTCGTCCGCTCCTCCTGGGACGAGGTCGCCGACCTGGTCGCCGCTGCGCACGTCCACACGATCAAGCGCTACGGGCCGGACCGCGTCGTCGGCTTCTCGCCGATCCCGGCGATGTCGATGGCCTCCTACGCCGCCGGCACGCGCTTTCTGTCGCTGATCGGCGGCGTGATCCTCTCCTTCTACGACTGGTACGCGGACCTGCCGCCGGCGTCACCGCAGATGTGGGGCGACCAGACCGACGTGCCGGAGTCTGCTGATTGGTGGAACGCGAGCTACCTGATCATCTGGGGCACCAACCTGCCGATCACCCGCACGCCAGATGCGCACTTCATGACCGAGGCGCGCTACCGGGGGCAGAAGGTCGTTGTGGTCTCGCCGGATTTCTCAGACCACACGAAGTTCGCCGACCAGTGGCTTCCGGCGCAGCCCGGCACCGACGCCGCGCTGGCGATGGCCATGGGCCATGTGATCCTCAAGGAGTTCTACGTCGACCGGCAGGTCCCGTACTTCCAGACCTACGCGCGCCGCTTCACCGACCTGTCGATGCTCGTGACGCTGCGCGAGCGAGAGGACGCCCACGTGCCGGATCGCTTCCTGCGCGCCGCCGACCTCGACGGCCACGGCGGCGAGCACGCCGAGTGGAAGACCGTCGTGCTGGACGCGGTCACCGGCGAGCCGGCCGTTCCAAACGGCTCGATCGGCGCCCGCTACGCGGCCGAGGACGAGGGCCGCTGGAACCTCGACCTCGGCGAGCTCGAGCCGGCGCTCACCCTCCACGGCCGGCACGAGGAGTCGGTGGCGGTCGACCTGCCGCGGTTTCGACGTCGGGGCGACGGAGGGCGGCAGCGTGCTGCGCCGCGGCGTGCCGGCGATCCGCGTCGCGGGATGCCTGGTG
Organism: Thermoleophilaceae bacterium; assembly: GCA_013813135.1. GTDB lineage: Bacteria > Actinomycetota > Thermoleophilia > Solirubrobacterales > Thermoleophilaceae > JACVRW01. The sequence continues at coordinate 1,834 of JACCSF010000064.1, forward strand.
ACGACGGTCTTCGACCTGATGCTCGCGCAGTACGGCGTCGAGCGCGAGGGCCTGCCGGGCGACTGGCCGGCCGGCTACGACGATCCCGAGCAGCCGTACACGCCCGCGTGGCAGGAGGAGATCACCTCCGTCGACGCCAGGCTCGCCATCCGCATCGCGCGGGAGTTCGCGCGCAACGCCGAGCAGACGAATGGCCGCTCGATGATCTGCATGGGCGCGGGCACCAACCACTGGTATCACTCCGACCAGACCTACCGGACGTTTCTCAGCCTGCTGGTGCTGTGCGGCTGCGAGGGGGTGAACGGCGGCGGCTGGGCCCACTACGTGGGGCAGGAGAAGGTGCGCCCGTTCACGGGCTGGCAGTCGCTGGCGTTCGCGCTCGACTGGACGCGTCCGCCGCGCCAGCAGGCCGCTACGCCGTTCTGGTACATGGCGTCCGACCAGTGGCGCTACGAGGGCTTCTCGGCCGAGGAGCTCGCCTCCCCGCTCGGCCGCGGCCTCTTCACCGGTCGCCAGTTCGCCGACTGCAACGCGCTCGCGGCGCGGCTGGGCTGGATGCCGTCGTTCCCGAGCTTTGACCGCAACCCCCTCGATCTAACCGACGAGGCCAAGCGCGCCGGCGTGCCGGCGGCCGAGCACGTAGTGCGCGAGCTTCGCGAGGGGCGGCTGCACTTTGCCGCGGAGGACCCGGACGCCCCCGAGAACTTCCCGCGCGTGCTCACCGTCTGGCGGGCGAACGTGCTCGGGTCCTCGGGCAAGGGCCACGAGTACATCCTCAAGCACCTGCTCGGCACGACCGAGTCGGCCCAGAGCGCGGACGAGACCCCGCCCGAGCTGCGGCCCGCCGAGGTCGTCTGGCGCGACGAGGCCCCAGAGGGCAAGCTCGACCTGCTGACGACGATCGACTTCCGGATGACGGGCAACTGCCTGTTCTCCGACGTCGTGCTGCCGGCGGCGACCTGGTACGAGAAGTACGACCTCTCCTCGACCGACATGCACCCGTTCGTACACGCCTTCAGCCAGGCGATCCCGCCGCCCTGGGAGGCGAAGACCGACTGGGGTGCCTTCCAGCGCATCGGGGCGTCGTTCTCGCGACTGGCGGCGAAGCACCTCGGGGTGCGCCGTGACCTGATCGCCGCCCCGCTCCTGCACGACACGCCGGACGAGATCGCCCAGCCGTACGGCGAGGTGCGCGACTGGAAGGCCGGCGAGTGCGAGCCGGTCCCGGGGCGGACGATGCCGAAGCTGATCGAGGTCGAGCGCGACTATGGCGCGGTGGCCGAGAAGATGGCGGCGCTCGGCCCGCTGCTCGAGGAGCAGGGCAACGCCGTCAAGGGCGCGAGCTGGAAGCCGGTCGAGGAGGTCGACTACCTGCGCCGCAAGAACGGCGTCGTGCGCGGCGGCGCCGGTGACGGCCAGCCCTCGCTCGAGCTCGCCGAGCAGGCGTGCGAGGCGATCCTGGCGCTCTCAGGGACGACCAACGGACGGATCGCCGTCGAGGGCTTCCGCTCGCTGGAGAAGCGCGTGGGCCTGCCGCTGGCCGACCTCGCCGAGCCGCGCGCCGGGGACCGGATCACGTTTCAGGACACCCAGACCCAGCCGCGCACGGTGCTCACCTCGCCCGAGTGGTCGGGAATCGAGGCGCACGGCCGCCGCTACGCGCCGTTCACGATCAACGTCGAGCGCCTCAAGCCCTGGCACACGCTGAGCGGGCGCCAGCACTTCTACCTCGACCACGCCTGGATCCAGGAGCTCGGCGACGGCCTGCCGACGTTCCATCCGCCGCTTCACTACCGCCGCCACTTCGGCGAGCAGGGGCTGCGCGAGGAGGGGCGGCTCGAGGTCACGCTGCGCTACCTGACGCCACACTCGAAGTGGTCGATCCACTCCGAGTACCAGGACAACCTGCACATGCTCACGCTGTTCCGCGGCGGACCGGTGATCTGGATGAGCCGCGAGGACGCCGAGCGGATCGGCGTGCGCGACAACGATTGGATCGAGGCATATAACCGCAATGGCGTGATCGCCTGCCGGGCCGTGGTCACGCATCGGGTGCCCGAGGGCACGTGTCTCATGTACCACGCCAAGGACCGCCACGTGAACGTCCCGCGCACCGAGCTGAACGACAAGCGCGGCGGCACGAACAACTCGCTCACCCGCATCGTGATGAAGCCCAGCCACTTCATCGGCGGCTACGCCCAGCTGTGCTTCGGCTTCAACTACTACGGGCCGACCGGCTCGCAGCGCGACGAGGTCACGGTCATCCGCAAGCGCTCCCAGGAGGTCGTCTACTGATGCACGTCAAGGCCCAGGTCGGGATGGTCATGAACCTCGACAAGTGCATCGGCTGTCACACCTGCAGCGTGACCTGCAAGCAGGTCTGGACCAATCGCCACGGCGCCGAGTACATCTGGTTCAACAACGTCGAGACGAAGCCCGGGGTCGGCTACCCGAAGCGCTGGGAGGACCAGGAGGAGTGGCAGGGCGGCTGGGAGCTCGACCGCAAGGGTCGCCTTCGCCTCAAGGCCGGTGGGCGGCTGAAGAAGCTGCTGCAGATCTTCTGGAACCCCGACCTGCCCGAAATCGACGACTACTACGAACCCTGGACCTACGACTACGAGAAGCTGACCACGGCGCCGCTCTCCGAGCACGACCCCGTGGCCCGCCCCAAGTCGCAGCTCACCGGCAAGGACATGAGCATCAAGTGGGGTCCGAACTGGGACGACGACCTCGCCGGAGCGCCGGAGCACGCCCTCCGCGACCCCGACCTCGAGGGGCTCGGCGAGCAGGTCAAGCTCGAGTACGAGCAGGCGTTCATGTTCTACCTGCCGCGGATCTGCGAGCACTGCCTGAACCCCTCCTGCGTCGCCTCGTGCCCGTCGGGGGCGATGTACAAGCGCGAGGAGGACGGGATCGTGCTGGTCGACCAGGAGAAGTGCCGGGGATGGCGCTTCTGCGTCTCGGGCTGCCCCTACAAGAAGGTCTACTTCAACCACAACACCGGCAAGGCCGAGAAGTGCACACTCTGCTACCCGCGCATCGAGGCGGGGCAGCCGACGATCTGCTCAGAGACCTGCGTCGGGCGCCTGCGCTACCTCGGCCTCGTCCTCTACGACGCGGATCGGGTCGAGGAGGCCGCCTCGACACCGGACGAGAAGGATCTGCTCGACGCACAGCTCGGCGTCTTCCTCGACCCGGAGGATCCCGAGGTGCGCGCCCAAGCATCGCGCGACGGCATCCCCGACGACTGGATCGAGGCCGCGCGCCGCTCGCCGGTGCACGCCCTGGCGCTGCGCTATCGCGTCGCGCTGCCGCTGCATCCGGAGTTCCGCACGCTGCCGATGGTCTGGTACGTGCCGCCGCTGTCGCCGGTCGCGAACGCCTTCGAGCACGCCGAGCCCGGCGACCCGGACGACGTGTTCCCCGCCATCGACGCGCTGCGGATACCGGTCGACTACCTGGCCAACCTGCTGTCGGCCGGCGACGCGGAGGTGATCCGCGGCGTTCTCAAGCGGCTCGCCGCGATGCGCTCCTACATGCGCCGCAAGGAGGTCGGCAGGCGACCGGACGCCGGCCTGGCCGAGGCGGCCGGGATGGAGCCGGCCGACGTCGAGGCTATGTACCGGCTGCTCGCGATCGCCAAGTACGAGGATCGCTACGTGATCCCCCAGGCGCACACCGAGCTGGCCGGCCGGCTGATGGAGCAGCAGGGCACCTGCGGGCTCGACTTCGAGGGCGGTCCCGGCAACTGCGGGGCGGTGCCGGCGAGCGAGCCGGCGACGAACGAGAGCTTCATGCTCACCGACATGGCGGAGGGCCGAATGCCTGCCGAGGCGGCCGCGAACGACGAGCCCGACGACCAGCCCTTGCGACTCAACATCGTCGAGATGCTCGAGCGCGGCTCGCGGGCGGCACCCGAAGCCGAGGCCTGATGGCGCGGCTTCGGCAGGGCCGGGCCCCGGCGTCGTCCCCGACTGCCTACAAGGTCATATCGCTGCTGCTGCAGTACCCCGACGAGCGGCTGCTGGGCGCACGTGACGAGATCCTCGCCGCGGTCGCCAGGCTGCCCCTGTCGCGCCAGAAGGAGTCGATCGAGCGCTTCTGCGCCTACTGGGCCGCCGGCTCGCCGATCGAGCTCGCCCAGCGCTACGTCGAGGTCTTCGACCTGCAGAAGCGCGCCGGCCTCTACCTGACCTTCTACGGCCACGGCGACAAGCGCCAGCGCGGCATGGCACTACTGCGGCTGAAGAAGCTCTACCGGGCGGCCGGCTTTCCGCTTGAGGGCCGCGAGCTCTCCGACTACCTGCCGGTGATGCTCGAGTTCGCAGCCCTCGCGTCGCCCGAGCAGGGAGAGACCTTGCTGCGCGAGCACAGGTCGGCGATCGAGCTCGTCCGCATGAGCCTCCGCGACCAGGAAAGCCCCTACGCGCACCTGCTCGACGCCGTCTGCGCCGGGCTGCCGGAGCTCTCGGCGGCTGAGCGCGCCGGCGTCACCGAGCTCGTGCGCGAGGGCCCGCCGACCGAGCAGGTCAGGCTCGAGCCGTTCGCCCCGCCCGAGGTCATGCCGAGCACCGCGCCGCGGCGATGAGCGCCGGAGCGCTGCTGCTGTGGGTGGTGATCCCCTACGTCGCGCTCACGATCTTCGTTGTCGGCCACGTCTGGCGCTACCGCCGGGATCAGTTCATGTGGACCAGCCGCTCGACGCAGATGCTCGAGAGCCGCTGGCTGCGCTGGGGCAGCACGCTCTTCCACTACGGCACCTTCCTGGCGATCGGGGGCCACGTGATCGGCATCGCCATCCCGGCCGCCGTCCCCGACGCGTTCGGAATCGACGAGGAGGGCTACCACCTGATCTCGGTCTCCGCGGGAACGCTGGCCGGCGTGCTCGTGCTCGCCGGCTTCGTCATCCTGCTCTACCGGCGACTCCGCTTCCCGCGCGTCGCCGCCACCACCACGCGCACCGACCTCGTCGCGTACGGCGCGCTCACCGTCGCGCTCGTCACCGGCGTCATCGCCACAAGCGGCTGGAACCTGTTCGTCAGCGGCTACGACTACCGCGAGACGGTCGCGCCGTGGTTCCGCGGGATCTTCCTGCTCGACCCGAACCCCGAGCTGATGACCGAGCCGCCGCTGATCTACCAGATCCACGCGCTCTCGGCCTGGCTTCTCTACGCGGTCTGGCCGTTCACGCGGCTCGTGCACGCCTGGAGCTTCCCGATCCAGTACCTCGGACGCCCCTACATCCTCTACCGCCGCCGCTACGCGCCCGCGCGCACAGGAGGAGGATGAGCGGCGAGCGGGCCGCCAACCCGGGGCTCGAGCTGGCGGTCAGCGTCATCCGCGACGGCGCTCGCGACCAGCCCTGCCCCGCCTGCGGCGACCGCCTCGGTGACTGCCGGGTCGAGCTCCGTGACGTCGAGCTCGACCGGCTCAGCGCCGAGATCAGCTGCGCCGCATGCGGCGCGAGCCACCTGATCACCGCTTCGCCCGCCTCCGAAGACGGGTCCGCGAGCATCCAATGACCGCCGGCGCATTGAGCGACGACGCCGGCGGCACCGCCGGCGAAGGGCCCGGTCGCGGGCAGATGCTGGTCCTGGCGACGGTCGCCTTCACGAGCTGCTTCTACGCGTGGAGCCTGCTGGGTCCGCTGGGCCCCGACCTCCAGGATCGACTGGCGCTGTCGGAGCTCGAGCTGTCGGCGATGGTCGCCGTGCCGGTGCTGCTCGGCTCCCTCATGCGTATCCCGCTCGGGTTCCTGACCGACCGCCACGGCGGGCGGCTCATCTTCTCGGCGCTTATGGCCTGGACGATCCTCCCGCTGCTCGCCCTCGCCGTGTGGCACGAGAGCTACCCGACACTAATCGCCCTCAGCTTCCTGCTCGGCTTCGCCGGTGCCTCCTTCGCCGTCGGTGTCCCGTTCGTCTCCCGGTGGTACCCGCCAGCGCAGCAGGGATACGCGCTCGGCATCTACGGCGTCGGCATGGGTGGCACCGTCCTCGCTGGACTCACCGCCCCGGCGATCGCTGACGCGTGGGGAATCGGAGCGCCGTTCCTTGTCGCCGCGGCGCTGCTCGCCATCGCCGCCGCCGCCTTTGCCATCGTCGCCCGGGACGCACCTGGCCGTGAAGGCTCGCCCGCACGCCCATCGATGCTCGGCTCGCTCTCGGTCTTCCGCTCCAGCGCTCGCGCCTGGGCGCTGAGCCTCTTCTACTTCGTCTCGTTCGGCGGCTTCGTCGCGATGTTCCTCTACCTGCCGAAGCTCCTGACCGCCGTGCACGATCTCACCAAGACCGACGCCGGCGCGCGGGCCGCGGGGTTCGCGCTGCTCGCCGTCCTCGCGCGCCCGGCGGGCGGAGCGCTCGCCGATCGCGTCGGAGCGACGCGCGTCCTCCGTGCATCGTTTGTCGCCACGACCGCGCTCGCGGCCATCCTCGCCGTCTCCTACCGCGACATGGTCCCGCTGACGGCCGCCTGCCTCACCCTCGCCGTCGCCTTCGGCCTAGGCACCGGAGCCGTGTTCAAGCTCGTGGCGGAGTGGTTTCCCGAGCAGGTCGGAAGCGTGACGGGTGTGGTCGGCGCCGCCGGCGGTCTCGGCGCCTTCTTTCCCCCACTCGTCATGGGTCTCGTCAACGCCGCCACCGGCAGCTACACGCTGGGCTTCACCCTGTTGGCCGCCGTCGCAGCCGCCGCCCTCGCCGTCCTGGTCCGAATCCACAACGGGAGGCCCGCCAACCGCACCAGGCGCCGCACGCTCCCACCCCGGGCGTGATTCGCTAGCCAGTCCTCCGCCTTGCCCGCTCACGACTTCCTCTGCTTCGCGGCGTGTCGTCGCGCGTAGAGCTTTCGCTGATCGTCATCGCACCTGGGTGGCCTGGGCCCGGCCATGGGGTCAGCAGCAGCAGAAGCCGCGCGTTCGAGCGCGCAACGACCTCGTGTGGCTCCGCCGGGGCGAACTCGACGAGAAGCCCGCAGCCGCCGGACACGCGCTCGCCACCCCCGGCCGGGAGGGCCGGCCCTAGGGGTGACACTCAAGCGCCCAGTCACCGTCGTCCTCGCCGCAGACGAGAACGAAACCGGAGTAGAAGTCCAGGCGCGCACCAAGCCGAGCGGTGGCACCACAGCGGGTGCATTGGGTGAGAGGGGGTATCTGGCGGGCGGGACGGGGTGGGACGGGAAGTTGACGTGCGGCTCGGACCAGCCGGGATCCCGCTCCCGGCGCGGGATGCGCCCCTACAACTGAGCGCGCCCGACAGGATTCGAACCTGTGACCTTCGGTTCCGTAGACCGACCCGGAATCGGCTCAAGCGCCGATGGCAGAGCCGAATAGGCGGCGTTGCGCTGCAACGCTCGCTGCAACGAATTCAGTCGTCTCCCCAAGCGCTGTAGTTAGGTTGTGGGGGTGGTGCTCACACTCGCCGCATGACCCCTTGAGAATCCATAGGACGCACCCGCAGTCGGATTGCGCCTTGGCGACTAGCGTGAGTACGCCGCCGGTACTCCGCCGTCCACGTTGAGCAGGTTGCCCGTGCTTTTGCCGGACCGCTCCGGCGAGGCGAAGTGGATGACAGCCTGAGCGATGTCCTCGGGGAGAATGTGGACGCCGAGCGTCGTCCGTTTGCGGTAGTGCTCCTCGAGCTCGTCCTCGTCGATCCCGTACGCCGCCGCCCGCTCGGCTCGCCACGACGAGCCCCAGATCCGCGAGCCCTGTAGGACCGCGTCGGGGTTAACGGTGTTCACACGGATCCCGGCCGAGCCACCCTCCTCGGCTAGGCAGCGGGCCAGGTGCAGCTCGGCGGCCTTGGCGGACGAATAGGCCGCCGCGTTCTTGCCGGCGACGAGCGCGTTCTTCGACGCGATGAAGATCAGCGCGCCGCCAATGCCCTGCTCCCGCAGGACGCGGAACGCCTCGCGCGCGACGAGGAAGTAGCCGGTCCCGAGGACTGCGTGGTTGCGGCTCCACTCGGCGAGCGACGTCTCCTCGATCGGCGCGCTCGACGCCACGCCGGCGTTCGAGACGACGATGTCGGCGCCGCCGAAGGCCGTCACGGCGGCATTGAACGCGGCGCGCACGGAGTCTTCGCTCGTCACGTCGCCGGCGATTGCGAGGCCGCGCTCACCCAGCGCGTCCACGCTGGCGACGGCGCCCTCCCCGTCGAGGTCGAAGCCAACGACGCAAGCACCGAGCTGCGCCAGCCGGGCCACGATCTCACCCCCGATTCCGCCCGCGGCCCCCGTCACAACCGCGACGCTGCCCTGGAGCTCGCCGGGCGGGGGCGCGAGCGACAGCTTGTAGAGCTCGAGCGGCCAGTACTCGATGGCGAAGCTCTCCTCGGCGGTGAGCGACACGAAGCCGCCGAGCGCCTGCGCCCCGGCCATCACCTCGATCGCGCGGTGGTAGAGGTCGCGCGAGAGGCGCGCCGCCTTGGTGGTTGTCCCCGCCGCTACCAGCCCGAGGTGTTGAATCAGGACGACTCGCGCGTCGGGGTCGCCGGGCACGGCGTCGGCATCGCGGCACTGCTCCACGTACGCGCGGTAGTCGGCGCGGTACTGCTCCGCGCGACCGACGATCCGCGCCCGGAGGGTGTCGAGGTCGTCGCTCGCGGGGTCGTACGGCACCCACAGCGGGACCCGCTTCGTGTGGACCAGGTGGTCGGGGCACGCAGCGCCGACGGTCACCACCTCGGGCGCCTCGCGCGACGAGACGAACTCGAGCGTGCGCGCCGAGCGGTCGGCGACGAGCAACTTCAGCCGCTCCGACGAGACGGCGCCTCTGATCGTCGGCAGGACCGCCTGGAGCACGTCGTCGCCCGCCGGGTTGCCCGCCGAGCCGCCGAAGCGCTGCTGCCCTCCGGTGCGCTCGTTCGCGAACTCCACCGCGCGGTCGATGACCTCGATCGTCGTCCGGTACGCCTCCTCGGCGCTGTCGCCCCAGCACACCAGCCCGTGCTTCGCGAGCACGATGAGCTTGAGCGCCGGATTTGAGCGCACGGCCTCGCCGACCTGCTTCGCGAGCGTGAAGCCGGGGCGGATGTACGGGATCCACGCGGCCTCGTCGTCGAAGCACTCGCGCACCAGGTCCTCGCCATTGGCGGCGCCCGCGAACATGTTGATCCCGTCCGGGTGGGTGTGGTGGACGTGCGCGGCCGGGAGAAACGCGTGCAGCAGCGTCTCAATCGACGAGCGCGGCGCCGCGGGATCGACCATGCAGCGCGTGAGGTAGGCGACCATCTCCTCGTCGCTCATCGCGTCGCGCGCGAACAGGAGCTCAACCTCGTCCAGGCGCAGGGGCGTAAAGTCGGCGGGTCCCATCGTCGCCAGGTCCGAGCCCGAGCCCTTGACCCACATCACGCGGACCTCGCGCCCGACGTGATCGGTCGCGGTGCCCTTCGCCGACGTGTTGCCGCCGCCGAAGTTCGCGACCCGGCGGTCCTCGCCGAGCAGGTGCGACGCCAACACGAGCTGGCCAAGCGCGTCATGCGGCACCCCGGAATCGGGCCAGCGGTCTTCGACCAGCTCGACGATCGGTGCCACCGTGCTCATCGCCCGAGTCCCCCGCCGACGGCGGCTCCGCTGCCGCGTTCCCGCGCCGTCCGCTCCGCGTAGCCGCTCTCGCGCAGCGCTCGGACCGGATCCCCGGCACCCCCTGCTGAGACCCGCACCTTGGCCGTGAGAGGCCGCACGTCGATGCGGAAGGCGTCGAGCAGCAGCTCGTGGCCGCCCAGCACATCGCCCGCCGTTTGCGCATCGGCGAGCGCGTCGCGGTCCACGAGCAGCGCGCGCGCGTAGGCCTCCTGTAGGTTGCCGACGCTGAGCGTCATCGCCTCGACCTTGGCCTCGACGTTGTGGGCCTGGTCGATCGTCAGCCGCGGCAGGCGCTCGTCGGCGGCCAGCTCGACGAAGATCAGGAACAGCTCGAACGGGTTGACCGAGCCGACGATCAGGTCGTCGTCGGCGTACTTGCGGTTGTTGAAGTGGAAGCCGCCGAGACGTCCCTCGGACGCGAGCAGAGCCACGATCTGCTCGATGTTCGTGCCGTGCAGGTGGTGGCCGAGGTCGACGAGCACGCGCGCCCGCTCGCCGAGCCGCTGGCAGGCCAGCACGGCGGAGCCCCAGTCCGGCAGGTCGGTGGCGTAGAACGCCGGCTCGAACGGCTTGTACTCCACGAGCAGCTCCTGCTCCGGCGGCAGCGCGGCGTAGACCTCGGCCAGCGCGTCGCGCAGGCGCGCGCGCCGCTCGCGCAGGTCGTCCTGGCCCGGGTAGTTCGTGCCGTCCGCGAGCCACAGCGACTGGGCGGTCGAGCCGAGCGCCGTCGCGATCTCGACGCACTCGAGCAGGTGGTCAACCGCCTTTCGGCGCACGCCGGCGTCGGGGTTGGTGATCGAGCCGAGCTTGTAATCGGGGTCCTGGAACAGGTTGGGATTCGTGGCTCCGATCCGTAGGCCGCGCTGCGCTGCCTCCGCGCGCAGCTGCGCGTAGTCGTCGACGGCGTCCCACGGGATGTGCAGCGCCATGGCGGGCGCCGCGGCCGTGAGGCGGTTGACCTCGGCGGCGTCGTCGAGCCGCTCGTGAACGCTGCGCGGGCGCCCGGGCTGCTCGAAAGTTGCGAAGCGGGTGCCCGAGTCGCCGTAGCCCCACGACGGCGTCTCGACCTCGAAGGCGCCGAGTCGCCTCTCGATCGACTCCAGGTCAGCGCCGCGGTCGCGCAGGCGCGCCGCCAGCTGGTCGTATTCCTGATCGAGCTGTCTCACGGTGTTGTCTCCATCGTCGGTCAAGCTGGGGTGGGCGCGGCCGGCTCGACGCCGAGGCCGGTCAGCGCCAGGAAGCGCTGGTAGGTCGCGTCGTCCGCCTCGGCGGCGCGAGGCTCGTGCCACTCCGCGCCGGCCGACGCCCGGGCGACGGTTTGCAGGTCGGATCGGCTCGACAGATCGCCGGCGGCGCGCGCCTGAACGAGCACGTTGCCCAGGGCGGTCGCCTCGACCGGGCCGGTGACGACGGGGCGGCCCAGGATGTCGGCGGTCAGCCGGCACAGCAGGCCGTTACGCGACCCGCCGCCTACTACGTGCACGCAGTCGAACGTGCGCCCGGTCGCGCGCTCGAGGCGCTCGAGCACGAGCCGGTACTTGCAGGCGAGCGACGTCAGGATCGAGCGCACCACGACAGCGGGCGCCGGATCGAGCCGCTGGCCGGTGCGCTCGCACGCCGCGGTTACGCGCGCCGGCATGTCGCCCGGCGCGAGGAAGGCGTCGTGGTCGGGGTCGAAAAGCGGGACGTCGTCGCCGACGCCGGCGGCCAGCCGCTGCAAGTCGGCGTAGGAAAGCTCGTCGCCCGCTTCGGCCCATGCCCGGCGGCACTCCTGGACGAGCCATAGGCCCATCACGTTTTTGAGCAGCCGGGTGGTCCCGTCGACGCCGCGCTCGTTGGTCAAGTCGTAGGCACGGGCGCGATCGTCGAGCACCGGCGCGTCCAGCTCGGCGCCGAGCAGCGACCACGTGCCCGAGGAGAGCAGTGCCGGCGTGGACCCGACCTCGACCGGCGCGGCCGCGAACGCCGACGCGGTGTCGTGGCTCGCGACTGCGCGGACCGGGAGGCCGGCCGGGAGCCCCGCGCGCGCGGCGTGCTGACCCAGCAGCCCGCCGATCAGCGTGCCGGGCTCGACC
>JACCSF010000068.1 GCA_013813135.1 Thermoleophilaceae bacterium
CCGGTACGCAGAGCACGAGCGCGTCGCACCCGGTCGGCGCCTCGCCGCGCCCAGCCGGGCCCTCGACGGCCACGCCGGCCTCGCGCAGCGCGCCGGAGAGCGCGGTTCCGAGCCGGCCGCGTCCGACAACGCCCACGCGTGCGTCGCTGAGGTTGTTTCCGATCGAGTGCATCCTTCCGCCGGTCCACTCCGGTTTGGGTAGCGGCCGAACTGGCACAAGGATACCGTCGCCCGCGGTCCCTAGGCTTAGGTCATGCAGGCGCGCAGCGCAGCGGAGCGTCGCGAGGCCCTCGTTGAGCTCTACCGAGAGGTCTCCGCCTGTGCGCGCTGCCCGCTGCACCAGGGTCGCACCAAGGTCGTGTTCGGTGCCGGGAATGCCGACGCCGACCTGATGTTCGTGGGCGAGGCGCCCGGTCAGCAGGAGGACCTCCAGGGTCTGCCGTTCGTCGGCAGGGCCGGCAAGCTGCTCGACCAGCTGCTCGGCGAGGTCGGGCTCGAGCGGGTCGATGTCTTCATCACCAACGTCCTCAAGAGCCGGCCGCCCGGCAACCGCGACCCGGAGCCGGAGGAGATCGACGCCTGCAAGCCGTACCTGCACAAGCAGGTGGAGCTGATCGAGCCGCGCGTGATCTGCACTCTCGGCAACTTCGCCACGAAGCTGCTGACCCGCTCCCAGCGCGGAATCACGGGTGTCCACGGCCGCCCCCAGGTGCACGAGCTGGGTGGCCGCGCGGTGCGCGTGTTTCCGATCTACCACCCCGCGGCGGCCCTGCGCAGCACCAAGACGCTCGAGGAGCTGCGCGAGGACTTCCGGCGCCTGTCCGAGCTGCTGGAGGAGCCGCCGCCCGTGCCGATCGGGGCGGTCGCGCCTATGGCCGCCATCGCGGTGGAGCCGGCCCCCGAGCCGCCGCAGATCAACCTGTTCGACTGAGCTCCCTCGAGTCCGCATCGCCGCAGGAAACCGAGGCCGCCGGGGCGGACCTGGCCGGCCGGCTGGCGCCGGGTGACGTGGTGCTGGTCAGCGGCGAGCTGGGCAGCGGCAAGACGACGTTCGTCCGCGGCGCCTGCCGGGCGCTTGGCGTGGAGGGACCGGTGACCAGCCCGACGTTCACGGTCGGTCACGTGCTGGGCGGCTCGCCCGAGGTCGCACACCTCGACCTGTACCGGCTCGATTCGCTCGCGGGCGAGGATCCGGCGCTGCTCGACGACTACCTGACGCCCGAGCGCGTGGCGTTCGTCGAGTGGCCCGGTGTCGGCGAGCCGGGTTTCGAGCGGGTGGCGGCGCGGGTGCTGCTGGAGCACCTGGGTGGCGACCGGCGGCGGATCACCATCGAATGACCCTGCTCGGCATCGACACGTCCACACCGGCGAGCGCGGCCTGCGTGCTGCGCGACGACGGCCAGAGCTTCGAGGTCGCGCCCGAGCCCGCCCGGCTGGGCGCCGGGCCGGCGCACGCCCGCGAGCTGATGCCCGCGGTCGCCGAGGTGATGGAGGGCGCCGGGGTCGAATTCGCCCGGCTGAGGGCGATCGCCGTGGGAGTGGGGCCGGGGACCTTTACCGGCCTGCGCATCGGGATCGCGACGGCGCGCGCGCTGGCGAGCGCCAGCGGCCTCTTGCTGCGGCCCGTGTCGTCGCTGGCGGCGCTGGCCGCCGGGATGCGCGAGGAAGGGGCTGCGGGCGATGCGCTGCTGCCGCTCATCGACGCGCGCCGCGGCGAGGTCTTCGGCGCGCTCCACGACGCGGGCGGCGAGGTGCTCTGGCCGCCGTTCGTCGCCACCCCCGAGGTCGTGGCCGAACGCGTGGGAGAGGCCGGTTTGAGCGTGCGGGCAGCGGGAGACGGCTCGATACGATTTCGAAGGGCGCTCGAGGCGGCCGGGATAGGCGTCGATGCGGACGAGTCGGGCTCTCACGTGGTGCGGGCCCTGCACGTCTGCCGTCTGGCGCGGACGGTGCCGGACGTTGCGCCCGAAGCAGTCCTCCCCGAGTACCTCAGAGCACCGGACGCCAAGACGCCTTGAAGCACGACTTCCAGATCCGCCGCCTCACGTACGCCGACCTGCCCCAGGTGATCGCGATCGAGCGCCGCGCGTTCCCCACGCCGTGGTCGCTTGCGATGTTCGTGCTGGAGCTGTCCAAGCCGCCGGGCATCTGCCTCGCCGCGACGATCGACGATCGGGTGGTCGGCTACCTGGTGTGCTCGCGCTACGACACCGTCTGGCACGTCATGAACGTGGCCGTGGACGACCGCCTGCGTCGCCAGGGCATCGCCGGCACGCTGATGGAGCGCCTGTTCGAGCTCGCCGACAGGCCGAACGAGCAGTACACGCTCGAGGTGCGGACCTCCAACGACCCGGCCATCCGTCTGTACGAGAGCTTCGGCTTTCGCGCGGCGGGACGCCGGCGCGCGTACTACCACGACAACCGCGAGGACGCCCTGGTCATGTGGCGCACGGTGCCCGAACGCGCGACAGCGTGATTCTGGCGATCGAGACCAGCTGCGACGACACCTGCGCCGCGCTGGTCACGGACGGCGGCGAGATTCGCTCCAACGTGATCGCCTCGCAGGGCCTGCTGCACGCCCGCTATGGCGGCGTGGTGCCTGAGATCGCGTCCCGGCGCCACCTGGAGCTGGTCGACGCGGTCATCGCCGACGCGCTAGAGCGTGCCGGGTCGCGGCTGGACGAGGTGGAGACGGTCGCGGTCACCCAGGGCCCGGGCCTGATCGGCGCCCTGCTCGTGGGGCTGTCGTCGGCGAAGGCGCTGGCGGCCACGCGGCGGCTGCCGCTCGTGCCCGTCGACCACCTGCATGGCCACGTGACCGCCAGCACGCTCGGGCCCGAGCGCGGCGCGCCGCGATCACCTATCGAGCCGCCCTACCTGTGCCTGGTCGCCAGTGGCGGCCACACCTTCCTCGCGCGCGTGGACGACCCCGCCACGTATGTGGTCCTGGGCCAGACGCTCGACGACGCCGCCGGCGAGGCCTTCGACAAGGGCGCTCGCCTGCTCGGCCTGGGCTACCCGGGGGGTCCCGAGATCGACCGCCTGGCCGGGGAGGGCGACCCCGAGGCGTTCGCATTCCCGCGCAGCGCCCCCCGAGAGCTCGACTTCAGCTTCTCCGGGCTGAAGACGGCGCTGCTCTACCGCCTGCGCGACGAGCCGGACGCGGACAGGGCGGACCTGGCCGCCTCCTACCAGCGGGCGATCGTCGAGGCGCTCACCGCGCGCATGCGCGCTGCGCTCGAACGGGAGGGCCTCGACCGTCTCGCGATCGGCGGCGGCGTGGCGGCCAATACGGAGCTGCGCGCGGCGGTGCAGGACCTGGGCGTGGCCGTCTGGGTGCCGCCGACCGAGCTCTGCACCGACAACGCGGCAATGATCGCGGGCGCGGCCCGTTTCCTGAAGCCGCTGCCATATCCGGAGTACCTCGCCCTAGATGCGGCGGCGCGCATCCAGTAGCGCCACCCGGGTAGCGCCACCGCGCGAAGCCAATCTTCACGGGGGTCCGGGGGCGCGAGCCCCCGG
>JACCSF010000099.1 GCA_013813135.1 Thermoleophilaceae bacterium
CTGCGGCCGCGAGCGCTGGCCGAGCAGGAGCGCCTCCAGCGCGAGCGTCCCGTCCCTGTGGTCGAGGCCGAGGGCCGGCGCTGGTGGTGGTTTCGGGACCGCTTCTACTGGGAGGACGAGGGACTGACCGCCCACGACGTGATGGCGCTCGTCGTCGAGCGGGAGCGGCGCCGCCGGCGCAAGCTCGAGCGCGCCCACGCCGCGCTGCACCGCGAGCTGGGCGGCGTGCCGCGCCGCGAGCCGATACCGCGGGCGGCACGGCTTGCGGTGTGGGAGCGCGACGGTGGGCGCTGCGTGGAATGCGGCAGCGACTTCGACCTCCAGTACGACCATGTCATCCCCTTCTCGATGGGCGGGGCCACGACGGCCGAGAACCTGCAGCTCCTGTGCGCGGGCTGCAACCGCGACAAGGGCGCCTCGCTCTGAGCTGCACTAACGTGCCGCGGGTGCTTGGGCTCCTCTACGACGTGCACGGCAACCTTCCGGCGCTCGAGGCGGTGCTGGCCGACTGCCCGGCCGAGAGCTTCCTGCTCGGCGGCGACCACGTCGGCTTTGGCGCCTGGCCGCGGGAGACCGCCGAGCGCCTGCGGCAGCTCGACGCGGAATGGATCCGCGGCAACGTCGATCGCTGGCTCGTGGATGCCCCCGACGCGCCGGAGGCGATGCTCGGTGTGATCGAGCGCTCGCGCGAGCTCGCCGGCGAGGAGCTGTCGCGCGAGCTGGCGGCGCTGCCCGAGTCGACCACCCGGGACGGGACGCTCTACTGCCATGCCTCGCCGCTCTCTGACATGGACAGCTTCTACCCCGAGCCCGACGGCACCGACGCCGAGCGGCTGATGGGCGTCGAGGCGCGGCGCGTCGTCTTCGGGCACACCCACCTGCAGTTCATGCGCGAGGGGCCGGGCGGCATCGAGCTGGTCAACCCCGGCAGCGTCGGCATCCCCCTCGACGGCGACCGGCGCGCCGCCTACGCCATCGTCACCGACGACGGGACCATCGAGCTACGTCGCGTTGAGTACGACTGGCAGGGCGCCGCCCGGGAGGTGCGGGCCAAGGTCGGCGACCTGCCCGCGAAGCGCATCGAGCAGTCACGTTTCGACGTGTCCTAGTGGTACGGTCCGGCGCGGTGCGGCTCTCCAGCGTCCTCGCCCCGCGTGACCGCGAATTCTTCGACCTGTTCGAGGAGGCCGGCGGCAACATCCTGCGTGCCGCGGGCCTGCTCGAGGAGATGCTCAGGGACTTTCCCGAGCGCAGCGACCTCGCCCGCGACATCCTGATCTGCGAGCAGGACGGCGACCGGATCACGCACGACATCATCCAGCGGCTCAACCAGACTTTCGTCACCCCGATCGACCGTGAGGACATCTACGCGCTGGCATCGGCGCTCGACGACGTCGTCGACTACACCGAGGAGGTCGCCGACTACCTCGGGCTCTACAAGATCGAGGCGCCGATGGAGCAGGCGCAGGGGCTGGCGCACGTGCTGCACGCCGCCGCGCGGCAGATCGCCGAGGCGATGCCGCGGCTGCGCGGCTTCAAGGACATCTCGCACTACACGGTGGAGATCAACCGCCTCGAGAACGACGGCGACAGGATCACGCGCGAGGCGATCGCGTCGCTGTTCGACAACGGCATCGACCCCATGGTGGTGATCCGCTGGAAGGACATCTTCGAGCGCCTCGAGGAGGCGATCGACGCCACCGAGCACGTGGCCAACATCCTCGAGGGCATCGTCATCAAGAACTCGTAGTGGCGGGGGCGGCCTGAGTGAGGGGGGAGCTCCTGACCGTGATCATCGTCGTCGCCACCGCCCTGGCGTTCGACTTCACCAACGGCTTCCACGACACCGCCAACGTCGTCGCCACGTCGATCTCCACGCGCGCGATGGCGCCGCGCCTGGCGGTTGGCTACGCGGCGATGCTCAACTTCGTCGGCGCCTTCATCTCGCTCAAGGTGGCGGCCACCGTGGCGAGCGACGTGGTCGACCCGGGAGCGATCACCCTGCTCGTCGTTTTCGGCGGTCTCGTGGGGGCGATCGCCTGGAACCTGACCACCTGGTACTTCGGCCTCCCCTCGAGCTCCTCGCACGCGCTGATCGGGGGCATCGTCGGGGCGATGCTGGTCGCGAAGGGGCCCGACGCGGTCTTCTTCGAGGACGGCATCATCGGCAAGGTCATGCTGCCGGCGCTGGTTGCGCCGACGCTCGCCTTCGTCGTCGGCGGCGCGTCCATCCTCGTGCTCTATCGGATCGTCGGGCGCCTACGCCCCCGTCCCGTCACCAGCGGCTTCCGCGGCGGGCAGGTGATCTCCGGCGGCTTGCTGGCGCTCGCCCACGGAACCAACGACGCCCAGAAGACCATGGGCGTGATCGCGCTGGCGCTCGTGGCCTACGGCTCGCTGCCCGCGAGCGACCCGACGCCCCCGACGTGGGTGGTGGTGTCGGCCGCGGCCGCGATCGCGGTCGGCACGTACGCGGGCGGCTGGCGCATCATCAAGACGATGGGCAGCCGGATCCACAAGATGGACTCGGCGCAGGGCTTCGCGGCGCAGGGCGCCGGCGCCGCGGTGATCCTGGCCTCCACGCACGGGGGCTTCCCGCTGTCCACAACGCACACGATCTCCGGCGCGGTGATCGGCTCCGGCGCCGCCAAGCGGCTCTCGGCGGTGCGCTGGGGCGTGGCGGGCAACATCGTGGTGGCGTGGATCGTGACGCTGCCCGTCGCGGCCGCCATCGGCGCGCTCACCTACGCCGTTACGCGCCTGTTCGGCACCGGCGCCGCCGGGCCGCTGGTGGTGTCGGTGCTGATCGTGATCGGGTCGACGCTGCTGTTCTCCAGGCGGGCCCATGAGGCCGCGACGGTCGCACCGGCGGAGGCATGATGCTCGCCGCCATCGACTGGGACACGCTGGTCACCGTGATCTGGGCGTCGCTCTTGGCCGGCATCGGCGTGACGGCCGCCTACGGCCTCGCGATCCTGGGCGCCACCCGCGCCGCCGACCTGGGGCGCGAGGGCCGGGTGGCCGAGGCCGGCGTGTACGCGCTGATCGGCGTGATCGGCCTGGGCACCGTGCTGGCGGCGATCGTGTTCGGGATCGTGGTCCTCAGCGGCAAGTGAGCTCAGCCAGCCTGGCCAGCGCCGATTCGCTCGACCAGGCGCCGACCGAGGCGCGCAGGGTGCCGGTACCCGGCAGCTCGCGCACCGCGAAGCCTTCTGTGCGCAGCCGCTCCACCTCGGCGTCCGGGTTCGCCACCTCCCAGCTCACCAGCGTGGACCGCCCGCGCGGGCGCACGCGTGAGCCGAGCCGGGCGGCGAGGCCGGCGGCCAGCTCCGCCGCGCGCTCCTGCACGGCCACGAGTCCGGGCTGTTCCAGCACGTCGAGCGCGGCCAGCGCCCAGTCCACGTGGTGCGCCAGCGGAAAGCCCACGGACAGCCGGCGGGCGTCGGGGTGGAGGTCGAACTCGAGCGCCCGCATGGAATCGGCGAGGTTGTAGTAGCCGGGCCAGGGCGAGGGCAATGCACCGGCCAGCTCGGCCCTGACATAGAGGTAGCCGAGCCCGTTCGGACCGCACAGCCATTTCTGCCCCGAGGCCGCGTAGAAGTCGCAGCCGAGCGCCTCGACGTCGACCGCCACGGCGCCCAGGCCCTGCGCGCCGTCGAGCAGCACGAGAGCCGGCGTTGCAGCCAGTGCGACGGCGTCGACCACCGCGCCGGTCATCCAGGAGACGTGCGAGCAGGCGACGATCCGCGTCCGGGGCCCTACGGCGGCCGGCAGGTCGACGAAGGGCACCACGCGCACGCTCACCCCGCGGCGCTCGCGCAGCGCTCCGAGCGGCGCGAGCACGCCCGGGTGTTCCTCCTCGCTGGTGAGCACCTCGTCGTCCGGCCCCAGATCGAGTGCGGCAAGCACCGCGTTCACGCCGTCGGTGGTCGAGCCGGTGAGCGCCAGCTCGCCGAGCTCCGCGCCGATCAGCGCGGCGACGCGCCCGCGCAACAGGTCGCTTCGCTCAACGCACTCGTCGAAGAAGGCCTTGCCGCTGCGGCCCTCCTCGAGCTGGCGCCGCAGCGACGCGAGCGTCGCCTCGTAACCCTGCCGCGGGATCGGTCCGTTTGTGCCCGCGTTGAGGTACTCGGTCCGTTCGAACACGGGGAACTGGGCGCGCAGGTCGTCCACAGCCGCTGGATACTAGGCTTCGGCGCGCGGTGATCATCGAACGCTCCATGAGCGACCAATGGCTGTCGAACACCTACCTGGTGGCAGACCAGGAGGGCGGGTCGGCCGTGGTCGTCGACGCCGGCGGTCCGTGCGCTCCGCTGCTGGAGGCGGCCGCGCGACTCGGCGTTCACGTGCGGACGCTCCTGCTCACCCATCGCCATCACGACCATGTGGCGGAGGCGGACGTGTGGCAGGACGCCGAGGTGCTGGCCCACCCGGTCGAGGCCGAACAGCTCCAGGGCGTGGACCGGACGATCGAGCCCGGCGAGACGCTGGAGGTCGGCGGGCTGCACGTGGAGACGCTGCACACGCCGGGGCACACCGCCGGGATGCTGAACTTCGTGATCAACGGCGACGACGTGTTCACGGGGGACACGCTCTTCAGGCGCTCGGTCGGCGGCGTACGCGCGCCCGGGTCGACGAACTTTGCCGACCTCAAGCATTCGATTATGGACGTGCTGATGAAGCTGCCGCACGAGATGCGCGTGCAGCCCGGCCACACCGATCCGACCACGATCGGCGACGAGTGGGAGAACAACGCCTTCATTCGCCTCTGGCGCGGCCTGGACGAGGAGGGCGACGAGCCCTGCACGGTCTGGGACCAGGACGCGACGCTCGTCCTCTGGGCGCCTGACTACGACGGCGGGCACAAGGCCTGGGTGCGCTGGCCGGACGGCAGCGACGACATCGTTCCGGGCAGCCAGGTCGTGCGCCCGGGGTGAAGCTCGCCTACGCGGTCCTGCGCGGCGGGGGCGTCTGCGCGCGCCGCGACGGACGCACGTTCGCCCTCGCCGCCCTCGACCCCGTCTTCAGCGGCGATTCGCTCAACCCGTTCATGGAGCGGGGACCGGACTTCTGGCGGTCGACCGCCGCGCGCGTGGATGAGGGCGATGAGGTCGAGGCGCCCGGGCTCTCGATGCCGTTCGAGGTCGCCGACTACGTGGACTTCTTCTCGTCGCTGCAGCACGCGACCAACGCGGGGCGGATGCTGCGGCCCGACGGCGATCCGTTGCCTCCGAACTGGCGACACCTGCCGATCGGCTACCACGGCCGCGCGGGAACCGTCGTGCCCAGCGGAACCCCGGTGCGCCGGCCGCAGGGCCAGCTCGGGCCGGGGCAATTCGGACCGACCCAGGCTCTCGACATCGAGCTCGAGGCGGGTTTCGTGATCGGCGTTGCGAGCCGTCCGGGAGAGCCTGTGCCCGCGGACCGTGCGCTCGACCATGTGTTCGGGATGGTTCTCCTGAACGACTGGTCCGCGCGCGACATCCAGGGCTGGGAATCGCGTCCGCTCGGACCGTTCCTCGGCAAGTCGTTCGCGACCTCGGTGTCGCACTGGGTCGTGCCGCTGTCCGAGCTGGACGGTCTGCGCAAGCCAGGCGGTCCGCAGGAGCCCGAGCCGCTGCCGTACCTCCGGGAATCACCGTGGGCCTACGACATCGACCTGGAGATCGAGCTCAACGGCGCGCTGATCGCCCGGACGAACACGCGCCACCTGTACTGGTCGATCGCCCAGCAGATCGCGCACCTCACCTCCAACGGAGCGAGCCTGCGCGTTGGGGACCTGCTTGGCACGGGGACCATCTCCGGGCCCGAGCGCGAGCAGCGTGGCAGCCTGCTGGAGCTGTCCTGGGCCGGGCGCGAGCCGATCGAGCTGCCCGACGGAACCACGCGCACCTTCCTGGAGGACGGCGACGAGGTGGTACTGCGC
>JACCSF010000108.1 GCA_013813135.1 Thermoleophilaceae bacterium
CCCTACCTGCGCGTGGTGTCATGAGCCGGCTCGCCGTACCCAAGACCTACAAGCTCTACGTTGGCGGTGCGTTCGTCCGCTCGGAGTCCGGGCGCTACGACCGCCACGATGATCGCAACGTGCCCCGCGCCTCGCGCAAGGACGTACGCGACGCGGTCAAGGCCGCGCGCGCGGCGGCTGGTCCGTGGGCCGCGCGGACGGCCTATAACCGCGGGCAGATCCTCTACCGCGCGGCCGAGGCGCTCGAGTCGCGCGCGGCCGACTTCGCGGTCGAGCGCTACGAGGTGGAAGGCGCCATCGACGTCCTCGTCCACTACGCCGGCTGGACCGACAAGCTCGCGGCGGTGCTCGGGGGCATCAACCCGGTCGCGGCGCCGTTCCTGTCGTTCTCGCTGCCAGAGCCGACGGGCGTGGTGGGCGTCGTGGCGCCGGACGAGCCGGAGCTGCTCGGGCTGGTGGCCGAGCTGGCGCCCGCGCTGGCGGCCGGCAACACGGTGGTGGCGGTGCTGTCCGAGGAGGCGCCGCTGGCCGGACTCGACCTGGGCGAGGTGCTGGGGGTGTCGGACCTGCCCGGCGGGGTGGTCAATCTGCTGTCCGGCCGGCGCGGCGAGCTGGCGGAGGCGCTGGCCGCACATCCCGGTGTCAACGCGGTGGTCGACGCCTCGAACGACGCCGCGCTGGCCGAGACGGTGGACCGCTTGGCCGCGGAGAGCGTGACGCGCGTGCGGCACGCCCCTCCGACCCCCTCGTACGAGGCCGCCGTGGCCGACGCGCTGTCGCGCCTCGAGGCGCTCACCGAGCTGAAGACGGCCTGGCATCCCGTAGGGGCGTGACTCGGGCCCGGGCCGCGGCCGGGAGCCTGGTCTTCCTGCTGCTGGCGCCCGGAGTGGTCGCGGGCGTGGTGCCGTGGCTGCTCACCGGTTGGGACTCGACCGGCCCGCCGCCGGCGCACCAGCCGGCCGGCGCAGCGTCGATCGCGGCCGGGGTGGCGGTGCTGCTGCACGCCTTCGCTCGCTTCGTCGCAGAGGGCATCGGTACGCCGGCACCCGTTGCGCCCACCGAGCATCTCGTCGTCGGAGGGCTCTACCGGCACGTGCGCAACCCGATGTACGTGGCGGTCGCGGCGACCATCATCGGCCAGGCGGCGTTGCTCGGCCGCCCCGGCCTGCTGATCTACACGGTGGCCTTCATGGCGATCGTCGCCTCGTTCGTGCACCTCTACGAGGAGCCCGTGCTGAGCAAGCGGTTCGGCGCCGAGTACGACGCCTACCGCCGCGGCGTGCCGGCGTGGCGCCCACGGCTGCGCCCGTGGAAGGCGGATCGACCCGCCACGGCCGAGGCGGCTTCATCGGACCGTCCCAGCGGTGGCGATGCTTCAGTCCGGCCGGAGAGTCCGCGATGAGGCCGACTCCAGCGCCCCCTCCAAGCGCAGGATCCGCCTCAGGATTGCCAGCGAGGACGCGTAGGTCGAGTCCATTCCGTAGTAGCTGAGGCCGCGCGCTCCCAGGGTGCGGGCCTGGGTGTAGGGCGTGTCGGAGGCGTAGTGGATGATCCCGAAATCGAGCGGGAGCTTCGAGAAGTTGACCGCCTCCCCGACCGGGTGGCGGTCCGCGTCGGCGATCTCGTAGAGGGCGTTGCAGTACGGGCCGGCCTCCATCTCCACGACGGTGAACGCCTCCCGGTAGTAGAAGTCGAGGTAGGCGCGGTTCTGGAGGAACGTGCTCTTCACCGTGACCGCGCGCTGGTTGTCCAGGCCGCTGCCAAAGCGCAGGTCACCGGCCAGGTCGTCCACCGCGAACGCGTTGTCGAGCCAGTAGGTGGATCCGGAATGCTCGTCGTGGACGACGCTCGAGAGCATCACGTCCCCAACGTCGGCGTTCAGCGTCGCCGCCTTGCCGAGCACGTACACGCCGCGCAGCGCCGCACTGTCCACCGCCACCTCGCGCAGAATGTTGTACGCGGCCAGGCCGAGCGGGTAGTCGATGTTCACCACCACGGCCTCGCTCTCGGCCAGCGCTTCGGCGTCCACGTCCCCCAGCCGCGAGTCGAGGCGCTCCGGATGCAGCTTGGCCAGCGGGATTATCTGTGCCGGCACGCGCAACGCCGTCTTGCTCGGCAGGTGCGATACGCCGCTCTCCTGCTCCGAGCGCCGCCGGGCCGCGCGGCCCTCCTCGCCGTGCGAGTCGAAATACAGCCGCGCGACGAAGTAGAGGAAGTTCTCCCACGAGCCCTCGGTGCGCCCCTCGCGGAACGCCGCCAGCTCCTCGCGGAGGATGTCGCTTTCCGGCAGCGTCTCGACGAACTCGACCAGGGACGCCTCGCGCTCACGCGCCACCCCGGTCGCGATGTTGACCAGGCTGTGCGTGTTCGAGCTGACCAGGTACATCGGGCGGTCGGTTAGGCCCTCGCCCGCCAGCCGCTCGTGCACGGGCGTCCACCAGCGCCGCGTCATGCGCGCGTAGCCGACCTGGGTGCCCCCGAGCATCCTCACGCGCAGGTTCATCCGGCGCTCGGCGATCAGGCTCAGCCGCTCGTCGAAGCGCTCGCCCCAGGCCTCGCGCAGGCGCGACCAGTCTTCGGCGGCGCCGCCCAGCGCCTGCGCGCAATCCTCGGGTGACGACGCCTGCTGCGGCGGCCAGCCCGCCGCCCGCTGGCGCACCCGGAGCTTGTTCCACTCGATCTGGAAGGCGACCAGCGTGGGGATCAGGTCGTCCACGTCGGAGGCGCTCGCCAGCAGCACCGCGTGCATGCCCTGGCCGCTGTCGTGCCAGCGCCGCCTGCGCGCCGGGGCGTCGGCCTCCTCCCACTCGTCGATCCGAACCCCGTTGCGAGCGAAGACCTCCGCGTCCTGGCCCATGATCACGAGATCCGCGCCGGCGATCGCGTCCGGCAGGCGGCGGATCGTGTAGATGAAGACACCCAAGTCCGGCTCGTCGCTGCCGGCGAGCGGGTGCAGGCTCGAGCCCATCGCCCGGTGCGACGACTCGAGCACCCGCAGCGCGGTCTCGCCGCTCGACCGCAGCAGCGTGCTGTAGGTGCGCTGGTAGAGCTCGACCTCGTCGCTGAGCCGGCCGCCGGCCGGTTCCTCGGAATGGGTGGCGAGCGCGACTCGCGAAACGGCCACGGTTACTCCTTAACGTACGGCACGCCGATGGCGGCCGGCGGGCGGGAACGGCCGATGAACCCTGCCACGACCACCAGCACGAGCACGTACGGCAAGGCCTGGAACAGCACCGCCAGCGACTCCGAGAACGCCGGCAGCCGCTGCGCCACCGCACTCGAGAAGCCGAACAGGCAGGCTCCGGCCAGCGCCCCGTACGGACGCCAGGCGCCGAAGATCACCACCGCCAGCGCGATGAAGCCGCGACCCGCGGTCATGCCCTGGTTGAACGAGTGGACCAGCGCCACGGACAGATACACGCCACCCAGCCCGGCGAGGCAGCCGGAGGCGACGACCGCCAGGTAGCGGGTGCGCAGCACGCCGATGCCGACGCTGTCGGCCGCGCGCGGCTTCTCACCGACCGAGCGCAGCCGCAGTCCCGCCGGAGTCCGGTACAGGTAGAGCGCCATCAACGGCACGAGCAGCAGCGCCAGCCAGGTCAGCACGCTCATCTCGCCGATCGCGTCCCCTACGAACGGGATGTCCTTGACTAGCGGCAGCGTCAGCTCCGGCGCGCCCGGGACCTCGCCCGGCGTGCCCTGCTCGCCGTAGTGGGCCACGAAGATGTAGCCCGTGAACCCGAGCGCGAGCAGGTTGACGGCCACGCCGCTCACCACCTGGTCGGCGCGCAGCGCGATCGAGAACACGGCGTGCACGAAGGCGAGCGCGCCGCCCGCGGCGATCCCGGCCAGCATCCCCAAGAACCAGGAGCCGAAGACGTCGGCGCCAAAGATGCCGAAGAACGCGCCCATCAGCATCATGCCCTCGAGGCCGACGTTGATGACGCCGCTGCGCTCGGACATGATCCCGCCGAGCGCGCCGAAAAGCAGCGGCGTGGCGAAGCGCAGGGTCGCGGCGAGCAGCGCCGACCAGACGAAGACCTTCTCGAGGTTGTCGATCCCCGACTTCGTCGCCACCACCGCGCCGACC
Organism: Thermoleophilaceae bacterium; assembly: GCA_013813135.1. Classification (GTDB taxonomy): domain Bacteria; phylum Actinomycetota; class Thermoleophilia; order Solirubrobacterales; family Thermoleophilaceae; genus JACVRW01. Next base: position 4,091 of record JACCSF010000108.1, read on the forward strand.
GCGCCGATGAGGCC
>JACCSF010000112.1 GCA_013813135.1 Thermoleophilaceae bacterium
GGGTGGGGGCGGCCGGCTCGCCTGCCGGAGCGCCCGGCTGCTGCGCGGCCGGAGCCGCCTGCTCCGTGTCGCCGCCCAGCCGCGCCTCGAGCTGCTCGATGCGGAACATCAGCGCCTGCAGCGACAGGTCCGCCTGGGGCTGAGTGGCCTTGAGCAGCGCCATCTCCAGCTGGATGCGCGGCTCCGAGCCGTCCTTGACCGCGGCGATCGCCGCCGCCAGGAAGTCGATCGTGCGCAGGATCTCGCCCTGGGAGAAGCGCTCGGCCTGCGTCGCCAGGCGGTCGGTGTGCTCCGCCGTGACCGAGAACGAGTCCGGCACCTCGCCGAGCGTCTGCACGACGAAAAGGTGGCGCAGGTGGGCCGACAGGTCGCGCATGAACTGGGTGAAGTCGCGGCCCGAGTCCGAGAGCCGCTGCACCGCCAGCAGCGCGGCGCGCGGATCGCGCTCGGCGAGAGCGTCGGTGGTGTCGAGCACGAGCTCGGCGTCGGCCACGCCGAGGATGTCGCGCACGTCGTCGAGCTGAACCTGCTTGCCGCCGTAGGTGACCAGCTGCTCGAGCGTGCCCAGCGCGTCCCGGAAGCTGCCCGTGGCTGAGCGCGCCAGCATCCCGACCGCGGGGGCCGGCAGCTCTATCTGATCCTCGGCCGCGACCCGGCGCAGCACGCCCGCGATCTGCTCCAGCGAGGGGCGCTGGAAGTCGAAGCGGTGGCAGCGATCCACGATTGTGGCGGGCACCTTGTGGGCCTCGGTCGTCGCGAGCACGAACACAACGTGCGGAGGCGGCTCCTCGAGCGTCTTCAGGAACGCGTTCCATGCCGAGGCCGAGAGCATGTGGGCCTCGTCGAGGATGTAGACGCGCCGCCCGCCCTGCATCGGCGCGAGCGCCACGTTCTCGCGCAGCTCGCGGATGTCGTCGACGGAGTTGTTCGACGCGGCGTCCATCTCGACCACGTCGAGCGAGGTTCCCGCGAGGATCGCCTTGGAGGTCGGGTCGTCCGGGTCGAAGTCCACGCGCGGCCCGCCGCTGGCGTTGAGCGCGCAGGCGAGCAGCTTGGCCATCGAGGTCTTGCCCGTCCCGCGCGAGCCCACGAACAGGTAGGCGTGGTGGACCTTGTCCAGCTCGATCGCGTTGCGTAGCGTGCGGACGATGTGCTCCTGGCCGACCACCTGGTCGAAGGTCTTGGGGCGGTGGCGACGGTAGAGGGAGAGCATCGGCGACCCATGCTAGCCGTGCCTCAGGCCGACAGGTCGAGCGCCGCCCCCACGATCGTCTCGGCGTCGATCTCGTGGTGCTCGTAGACCTCGGCCAGGTCGCCCGACTGGCCGAAGCGGGTCACTCCGAGCGGCGTCAGAGGGGTCGCGTTGACCGCGCCAAGGAAGGCGAGCGCGTGCGGATCGCCGTCCAGCACCGTGACCAGCGGGGCGGCGCGATTGGCCGGGAACAGCTCCCCCACGATGGCGGGCGAGCCGTCCCCAAGCCCCGCTCGCGCGCGCACGGCGCGGAACAGCAGGTCGGCGCTGGTTACGCAGATCACGTCGACCTCGTCCCCCAGCGCATCCGCCGCCGCCAGCAGGTCCGGAAGCACCGCCCCCATGCCGGCGAGCGTCACGCGCGGGCGGCCACGTGCACGCCGCAGCGGGTAGCCGCCGGCCAGCACGAGCCGGCGCCGCTCCTCACTCGTGTCCGCGCCCGCGAGCGTCTGGTCGATCGGCCGCGTCGAGAGGCGGAAGTAGGCGCTCTCGCCGTCGGGGCGGCCGAGCCGTCCGAGCGCGTGCAGCAGCGTCCACTCGAGATCCTGCCCGAACGCCGGCTCCCAGGCGGTGCAGCCCGGCTGTGCGATGCCGATCGAGGGAGTGACGATCGACTGGTGGGCGCCGCCCTCGGGCGCCAGCGACACCCCGCTCGGCGTGCCCACGAGTATCGACTGGCCGCCCGCGTACATGCCGAACGACCAGGGCTCGAGCGCACGGCCGACGAACGGGTCGTAGATCGTGCCGATCGGCAGCAGCGGCTGGCCGTAGCGGCTCCAGGTGGCGCCCAGCTCGCCCAGCAGGCCGACCAGGTTGGTCTCCGCGATGCCCAGCTCGAAGTGCCTGCCGGCCGTGCTCTCATGCCAGTGCACAAGCGTCTGCGGATCGTCGGCGAACCAGTCGCGCCGGTCGCCCACCGACCAGACGCCCACCTTGTTCAGCCAGCCGCCCAGGTTGGTGGAGCTGGCCACGTCCGGGCTCACGGTGACCACGCGCTCGGCCACGTCGGGCGCGTCGTGGACGAGGTCGACGAAGAGGCGGCCAAAGGCCTGCTGCGTGGATTCCTGGCCCCTGTGCGTGCGCCCCAGCGCCGGCGGGACGCGCGGGGGCGGCGCCGGCTGGGGCTCGTCGCGCGCGAGCGCGGTCGCCGCCGCTGCGCACAACTCTCCCTCCGGGGAAGTCGCCTGAAAGGCCGCCCACGGCTGTCCGGCGTCGGCGCCCAGCGCGGCCGCGAGTGCGATCATCTGGTCGCGCGTCAGCAGCGCCGAGTGGTTCTCCGGGTGCCCCTCGACCGGCAGCGACCAGCCCTTGATCGTGTAGGCGAAGACGACCGTGGGCCGGTCGTGGTCAACGGCCCGGTAGGCCTCGATCAGCTTGGCGGGATCGTGGCCGCCGAGGTCGCGCAGCGCGGCGCGCAGCTCGTCGTCGCCGAGCTCGCCGACCAGCTTCGCTAGCTTGCGGGCGCGGCCGGGCAGCCGCTCGCGCAGCTCCTGCGGCTCGGCGCGCAGCAGGCGCTGGTACTCCTCGTTCGGCATGCCGTCGATGCGCTTGCGCAGCTCGGGGCCGCCAGGGCGCTCGAACAGCTCGTCGAGGCGGCTCCCGTACTTCACGCTGATCGTCTGCCAGCCGGCCGCCTCGAACATGTGGGCCCAGCGGTCGAACGCGATGTCCGGCACCACGCGGTCGAGCGACTGGCGGTTGAAGTCCACCACCCAGAGCACCTCGCCGAGCTTCGCCACGCTGGGGTCCGCGATCGCCTCCCACACGGCGCCCTCGTCCAGCTCCGCGTCCCCGACCAGCGCGATCTGGCGCCCCATCGGAGGCGCCTCGAAGCGGTGGGTGTCCAGGTAGCGGCGCGCGAGCGCGCTCCAGATCGGGGCGGTCGCCCCGATGCCGACCGACCCCGTCGAGTAGTCCACCGGGTCCGGGTCCTTGGTCCGGCTGGGGTAGCTCTGGAGCCCGCCGAAGGCGCGCAGCGTCTCGAGCGAGTCGCGGTCGAGGCGGCCGAGCAGGTAGTTGATCGCGTGCAGGACCGGTGAGGCGTGCGGCTTCACCGACACGCGATCCTCGGCGCGCAACTCGGAGAACCAGAGCGCGGTCATCAAGCTCACCATCGAGGCGCTCGACGCCTGATGGCCGCCGACCTTCACGCCGGAGCGGTTCTGGCGCACGCGGTTGGCGTGATGGACGATCGCCGTGGCGAGCCACAGCACCCGCCGCTCGACCGCCCTCAGCGTGTCGAGTTCAGCCGCCGTGAGCAGCGGCGACTGCCGTGTCGCGATTCGCGAACCACTCAAGGGCTGCGATCTTCCCATCCCTGAGCGTGAACAGAATGAAGATCGGCATCTCGCCGCCGACGCCGCTCGCCAGCCCGCGCATGCTCCAAGAGCCAGTCGCGACGACCTTGGCGCCGTACTCCTCGAGACCGGTCACCTCGACGAGGATCATCTCCCAGATCGACCGCCACTCCTGCATGCTGGCGCGGATCGCGTTGCGCCCCTCGTAGGAGACCTGCTCGGGCCAGTGCGGTCCGGTGCGCGTCACCGCGTCCTCCGCGTACAGGTCGAGGACTCCGTCGATGTCGCCCGTATTCCACCTCTCGGTGAGCTCGGGAATCACGTCGGCGTTCTGCATGGGAAAAGAGAGCGAACCGTGCACCCGGCGTCGAAGCTGGTCCTCGGGCGTGCCCGCCGATCTTCGGCTCCGGCCAGGCGTCTCCGCGGCGCACGAGCGGTATCGCTTAAGGCTGCTTCCTCCCGGATCTGACCTGATTCGCGAGCGCTCGCCGCGCGGGACCCGGCCATCGACGCCTCTGTCCGGCGTACTGGCCCCGAGGGCCGAAGCCCCTCAGTCGGGAATTCAGCCCCGCTAGAGCGGATTGCGGGTGACAGGGCACCGCTACCTCCCCGCCTAGCACGGTCCGCTCGGAAGTCTAGCCGCAAGCACGCGGCTCGGCCGCGTGCGCGCGGATCCGCTCAGATCCTTCGCATCACATAGAGCGTGCGGCCGGGCGGCTTGGGCTCGGTGGTGAAGCCCATCTCGCGGTACAAGGCGAGCGCGTTCGCGTTGTCCTCATTCACGTCGAGGTCTATGCGCCTGCAGCCGCGCGCCCGAGCGCGCTCGAACGCGCCCGTCACGAGCGCGCGGCCGAGCCCGCTTCGGCGCGCGTCGCTCCTCACGAACAGGTCCTCGAGCCAGCAGTCGTCGGTGCCGGTCCAGATGGCGAGCCGGTATCGCAGCTGGCAGACGCCGGCGGCCGCGTCCTGGCCGTCGGGCGCCGCGAGCAGGAACTCTGTGGCCGAGTCCTGGAGCAGCACCGCGGCCGTCGCACGGATCTCGTCGTCGGTGGGTACGTCCTTGCCCATGTGATCCCGGAAGCCGGCCAGCAGCCCGGCGACGAGCTCGACATCCTCCTCGTCTGCCTGCCAAACACGCGCGCTCATGCCCGCATAGAGTGCCAGGCCATGCCCAACCGCCAATCCGTCTCCACCGGCTCCGCCCCCGCCGCGATCGGTCCCTACTCGCAGGGGATGCGGGTGGGCGACCTGCTCTTCTGCTCCGGCCAGATCCCGCTCGAGCCCTCCACCGGCGAGCTCGTCAAGGACGACATCGAGGGTCAGGCGCGGCGCTGCCTGATGAACCTGACCGCAGTGGCGGAGGCCGCCGGTGGCTCGCTGGCGAACGCCGTCCGCTGCACGGTCTACCTGACCGACATGAACGACTTCGCGCGCGTGAACGAGGTCTACGCCGAGTTCTTCGACGGCGACGACCCGCCCGCCCGCGTGGCCGTGGCGGCCGCGGCGCTGCCGAAGGGCGCCGACGTGGAAATCGACGCGATCGTCGCGCTCTAGCACTCCGGCGAGCGGGCCTTAGAAGCTGTCTCAGAACATTTGCGTAGTGTCTGGTGGTGGTGGCGCGGACGTGGCTTCAGGTTCGGGTTGATCTGCTCGGGGGGCTTGGGGCGCGGTTGAGGTCGTCGCCGGGTCGGATCTTCATCGTCGGGCCGTCGCACACGTTCTTCGGTCTTGCCGAGGCGGTCAATGCGGCGTTCGCGCGCTGGGATCTGTCGCATCTGCATGAGTTCGAGCTCGCTGACGGGCGGCGGATCGGGTTCGTCGATCCCGACCCGTTCGAGAACGATGAGGTGGTCGAGGATCACGCGGCGGTGAAGGTCGCTGACGCGGTCGGGCCCGGCGGCGAGTTCGGCTTCGTCTTTGACTTCGGTGATTGTTGGGAGCACCGTTGCCGCGTGCTGGCCGAGAAGGTCGACCCGCGCCAGGAATGGGGATCGGGGCCGCTGCCCAAGCAGCCGGTCGCGATCTGGGGCTGGGGGCTGATTCCTGATCAGTACGGCCGCGAGTCCGCGGCGGAGCTCGACCTCGAGCCGTGAGGATCTGGGTCGGGCTGAGTCGGCGCTGGCACACGACGGCGCAGCCGATCAGCATGAACGCCAGGTGCAACTGGTCGTCGCGTTGGTAGCGGATCGCAGCTCAGGCGGCACCCCTCGCGTGGGTGGAGAGGTTGCCCGCGAGAGCGGCCGCGAGGGCCAGCAGGCCGCACACGCAGGCGAGTGCTCCGCCCAGGCCGAGCACCTCGGCCAGCAACCCGATGGCGGGCGGCCCGGTGAGCAGTCCCGCGTAGCCGACGCTCGAGACCGCCGCCACGGAGGGCCCGGCGGTGGCGGGGTCGTAGCCGGCGGCGCGCAGGGCGAGCGGGAACACCGCCGCGAGTCCGAGGCCCATCACCGCGAAGCCGGCGACCGCGCCGGCCGGCGTGGCCAGCAGTAGGGCGGCTCCGAGGCCCGCGGCCGCGATCAGCGCGCCCGCCCTCACCAGCTGCGCCGAGCCGAGCTGCTCGGAGATGTGGTCGGCCGACAGCCGCCCGAAGCCCATGGCGAGGTTGAAGGCGGCCAGGCCCGCCGGGGCCAGCCCGACGGCGGCGTCCGTCTCCCGCCTGATGAAGATGCCGCTCCAGTCGAAGACCGCGCCCTCGGCGAGCAGGGCGCAGAAGGCGACCACACCGAGGGCGGCGAGGCGGCGCGACGGGCGGGCGAAGCGCGAGCCCGCCGTGGGCGGCTCCGCAGCGGCTGGCGGGAGGCCCCTCGACGCGAGCGTGGCCGCCGCCGCGCCGAAGGTCACGACGATCGCGAGGTGAGGGAGCGGATCGAGCTCGGCAGAGGCGGCGAGACCTCCGATCGCCGCGCCGGCGAGGGCGCCGAACGAGAAGGCCGCGTGCAACGAGTTGAAGATCCGCTTGTGGCCGGCGCGCTCCACCGCGAGACCCTCCACGTTCATGGCGACGTCGAGCACGCCGTTGGCGGCGCCTACCGCCAGCGTGCCGAGCGCCAGGGTGGGCGCATCCACCGCCAGGGCCGGCGCCACGCCCGCCGCCAGCCAGATCGGAGCGGCCGCCACGAGGCGCCGCGGCCCGACCGTGGCCGCCAGCGCGCCCGTCAACGGCTGGGCGATCAGCAGCCCGACCGGAGCGCCCAGCAGGGCGAGCCCCAGCTCACCGGTACCCAGGTCGAGTCGATCCTGGATGTCGGGCAGGCGCGAATACCAGGAGCTGAACACCAGGCCGTTGAGGAAGAAGACCGCGGTGACGGCGGCCCGAGGACGTAAGAACTGTCGAAACACGGCCCCTAACTGTTCCCGCTGGCCGACCGTGGACTACATGCCGCGCCGCTTCGGCCGCACCCGGAAGATCGCGAGGTCGTCGTTGCGGACCACGCCGCTCTTGAGCGACGGCGGAGCGTAGAGCCCGAAGTGCAGCTGGTCGAGCGTGTCGTCCCCACCGCGAACGCGGGCCGCCGACATCAGCACGCCGTTCTGCCACACGGCGGCGGCACCGTGCTGGGGGTCGAGGTCGAGCCAGATCGTGATGCGGACCCACGTCCCGTACGGAGGGGCCTGTCCGTGCGTTGCAGCACGCGTTCGCCGATGCCCTGGTCAGGAACGTGGAACAGGTGCAGCCACCCCTCCCAGCCGACGTTCACCGTGATCACCCGTGACCAGCGATTCGAGGCATCGGGCGAGAGCGTCGCCAGGCTCAGCCACTCGCCCTCGTGCAGGACGAACCCATCCGCTCTGGCCCAGAACTGGATCAGACATGGGCTGATGCACGGCCCGGCGGCGCGCCGCTGGAGCTGGATCGTGGGGTAGCCGCGGTGGTTCGGACCGTCAACGGGCTCGGCCCCGGTCACGCCGGTGAGCCAACCCACGTGGGCGCGCTTGCCCGAGTGGGCGTTTCCCGACTGCACACCGTGACGCGTCAACGGGCTTTGCGGTGTGGCATAGAAGCCGGCAAGGTCGGCGTACTGCTCGAAGCCCGTCTTGAAGACGGGCGTGAGCCTCACCGACTTGAGCGGCGGAATGCCGAGCGTTCGCAGCACGTGGCGACGCTGAAGCGGCCTGACCGGCGCCTTGGTTCCCGCGGCATCGGCGACCGGGGCGCCCGGCGGCGAGGCTAGAGCGGAGGGAAGGCCGCCGAGGGCGGTGGCCGCCATGACGGCGACGAAGATGCACCGAGTAAGCGCCGCCACACGCCCACGCTAGCGGTTCTACACTCTTCCCCTCTTCCGGGCGCGTAGCTCAGTGGGAGAGCGCTCGCCTCACACGCGAGAGGTCGCTGGTTCGAAACCAGCCGCGCCCACTCCCTGCAAATCGCTGCTAGAGCGGGATTCCGCTCTCATTGGCTTGCGGTGACTTCTTCCTCGGCCCCGCTCCGAGGCCATTTCTGCCTTTTCTGCCTCTATTTTCATCGGGTAGGCGCAGCAGCTCCCCGTTCACGAGCGCCTCGAGGCGGGCGCGCTGGTCGTCTCCGAAGGCCATCGTCTGGGCATAGATCTTGAGCGTGAACTTCGGGTCCGCGTGGCCGAGCTGGGTCATCACGTAGCGTGGGTCGCGCCCGAGGGCAACGAGGATGGACGCGAAGGTCCGCCGCATCGCGTGAGGGGTGAGGTGCGGGAGCGGCATCTCCTTGGCCTCCTCGAGCGTCTCGTTGGCCTTCTCGCACGCCTTGGCCAGCAGGCGGTTCCGCACATTGCTCGGGTTTTGCTGGCCCCCGCTGGCGGTGGCGAACACGAGGGCATCCGATCCCACGTCGATGTGCTCGGCTCGTAGGGCGAGCAGAACATCGCGCAACACCGGGAGCAGGTCAACCCAGCGAACCCCGGCTGCGGTCTTGGAGTCGCCCACACGGATGCGACCGTCGGCCAGGTCCAGGTCGCGCCAGCGCAGGCACAGCGCCTCCGATATCCGCAAGCCCGCGAAGATCAGCGTCGCGAGCAAGGCGTGTCGGTTTCGCGAATCGCGCCCACGTGCCTTGCGATCCAGTTCTGCCGCTGCGTCGAGGAGTCCGGCGATGTGTTCGGCTCGGTCGAGAAAGGTGCGCTCCGGGCGCTGCACCTTGAGGCGGCGGCGCTTGCCCGCCGCGGGGTTGCGCTCGATTAGGTCGTACTCGGTCGCCGTCTCCATGATCTGAGTCAGCCTGGTGAGTTGCTTGTTGATGTACTCAGCGCCGATCCGGCCGCCCAGCTCTGACTCGCGGAGCTTTGCGGCCTTGTAGTGGTCGACGAGGCGCGGCGTGATCTCCGACAGCCGGTACGAGCCGAAGAAGGGAAGCAGGTGGTGAGACAGCTCGAAGCGGTAGGCGGAGACCGTGTTCGGTCGCAGCTCGCGACGCTTCGCCTCGAACCACTCGGACGCGAACTCGTGGAACGTCGGATCTGCGGACGCGGTCGCCTCGGGCGAGGGCAGCGGAGGTATCCACCGTCCGCGCCTCACGTCGGCCAGGATGTTGGCTAGCTCCTCCTGAGCCTTGTCTCGGGTCCAGCCATCGGAGACCTTCCCGAGCGTGACGTGACGGCGCTCACCGTACGCAACGAACCTGGCCGCGAAGCTCGTGTCGCGAGCCCCGTCGTACGTGACGATCGAGCCTCCTGCGCGACGCCCCATCAGTCACCCCCACCCATCGTGGAGCTACGCTGCAGCTGCATCAAGGGCCCTCCTTGGTGCCATGTCCCGGGGCGTGTTCGCGCCGCAGGGCCGCTTTGTTCTGTGAGGCGACGGTAGCCGCATCGTCCGGGCCGGTCAAACCGCGGATTGGGAGCAGGGGGCCCGCGTAGGATTGTCGTTCGGTCCGACGCGGCCGGCCGGGCCGGCGCTTGTCCCCGTACGCATGCAGCGTGTTCGTGCGTTGGGCGGCTAGCGCCGTTCGAGCCCGTTCTACGTCGAAGCGGAGACGCGGTTTTGGCCCCGTACCTCGCCGCTCGGCGCCGAGAAGTATTTGGTTGCGATAGACCCACGCGGGACTCATTCCGATCTCCTGCGCGAGCTCGGAGGCGTCCACGTACCGGCGGCGGGGATGGGGGAGGAGCTCCTCGCCATCGAGCCGAGCCAGGATCGCGTCCGCGATCGCCTCGATGTCGTCGGGGTGGAGCCTCATCGTGCCCGCTGCTTCTTGTTCGGACCCGCGGGAAGCCAGAGATGAGTGCGGCCGTGCATTCCGGCCTTGACGATCAGTCCGAGCGCGCGCAGCTCGCGGAAGCCCCGGTATGCGGCCTTCGGATCCATGCCGCACCACGGCCCGGCGAACGCCCTGGCGAACGGTACGGGTCCTTCGTCATCCAGCCCTCGAAGGGCAAAAAGGAGGGCGAACCCCTCAGCGACTCGGCGAGCGTTGTCCGAGCAGGCATGGACATCGAGCGGTCGAAGATCGAGCTCGATCAGCCCGGCCTCGTAGAAGAGGCGCCGGTACCAGCGTGCCTGCGACGGGGCGGCGAGTTCGACAATTCGGCCGGCGGCGAGCGAGGCACGAACCTCGGCCAGCGTCAGGGAGTCCGGCGCGCACGGCTTGTGGAAGTCCTTGTAGCGGAAGACGCCGTCCGTGTCCTGGTGGATCGCCGCGGACGGGTGTCGATCTGGACCGTGGCCCGGGAGGATGCAGGAGAACTTCTTCTTGCCGAGCGGGATGCCGAGGACCCGCAGAGCGCGCTCGACCGCGAGCGCATTGGTCGCGTACCGCCTACCGGTCGGGTCCAGGGAGTCGCTTTCGTAGGGGTGTCCACAGGTAGTAGTACCTACCTGGGTAACCGGGGGGCCTGGGGGGAGGAGGCTGACGGTTGCCCCGTCGCTTCGCAGCTCTTCGATCGGGGCAGCATCAGCATCATTCAGCCCTATCAACCAGGTTCGGCCCGGGGCGGGTGGCGCTACTACGTAGGACTTGTCGCCCTTGAGCTCGCCCCATGCGAATCCCCGGCCGGGCCCCTGCCCGGCGAAGTAGAGATGCGGCCCTCGGCGTGCCTGGGCGATCGGCGTGGGCGGATGGCGGAGCTTCGCCTTGTCGGGGTGATCTACGTCGGCGACCACGAGCCCCGACGCCTTGCCGCAGATGATGCCGACGTTCGTGCCCGGCTCCGCCGCGAACCAGGCCTCAATCTCGGGCGGAGAGGCAGGCCGCTCCCCGAGCTGGCCCCACGAGCGTGCCCGATAAACGCTCTCGAGCACCTCGAAGTTCGGCTGCTTGCCGCCGCGCGCGTCCGGGTCAACAGGCAGCAGCGGCAGGCCGCGCTGCTGGTAGTCGAGGGCCTGCGCAAGTCGTTCCCGATGTTCGCGCTTCACGACCTCCGCCTCCTCCGCCGCCGTGTCCGCATGGCGGTGGACCACGGCCAGCTCAGGACGCCAGGCCACTCGCCGCGTATGTGACAGCTCAAGGACATGCCGACCGCCCTCGACGGGTTCGCGACGGAAAGCGACCTGCGGCAACCGAGGGACTCAACGATCCTGTGACCCCTCGGTGGAGGGCTTGAAGGCCGTCTCTCGCTTCGCTCCAAGCGCTGACGGCCGGTTGAACGCCACCGCCGCGCGGTGCGAACGCCCGGTGGTCCATACGGTCACCGCGTTCGAGTACGGGGGGCAGACACGGCACTCGCCACCGACCGTCTGGCGGATAAGCAGCGGCGCCCCCGCGGAATCGCGGACCGCCGAGGGCGGCACGCAGACGCGCTGACCATTGTCGAGCGTCTGGCGGTGGAGGTCGAAGGCCTCGAGCGAGGCGAAGTGTCTAGAGCAGCCCTTGTATCCGCTATCGCCCCGGCAGTGGTAGCGGCAGGTCTTGCGCCGGCCACTCATGCCCGACCCCCGATCGGGCAGGCCAAGACCCCCGGCGCGAGCCGGGCTACGTCGGGAGGAGGAGGTTCGCCTGGGTCGGAGTCGCCGCTATCGCCGCCGCGCGAGCTGCTGCGGGTGCTGGCGCGGCGGGCGCGAGGAGTGCCACCAGCGAGGCGTCGGTCGAGCCGACGGACCCTGCGCTGCGACCGGGCGGGCCAGCGCCGAAAGCCTCGCGCGAGTTCGATACGGACTCGGCGGACATGCGGCGTCGCGTACTTGTTGTACTCCGAATCGGGGTCAGAGCGCTGCTCTTCGACATCGAGCGCGTTATGCACGCCGTCATAGAGCGGCTCCCAGACGAGTTCGTCCAATGCGTCAAACCCCTCGGCTGTGACCCACTTGATCGCGACCTCGAGCGGGTCGAGCCCGCGCCGGAGCGCCCAGCAAGTCGCCCTCTCCGAGATCTCCCAGACGAGGTTATGGGAGCGATCGTCCAGGCCTGCGTCCTCGAGGCCGTCGCCGTTGCATGGGGGCGGGCTCTGTACCCGCTCGTGCGTCATGCTCCCGCTGCCGGACATACGTCCACCATGAGTGCAGATACCGACCAGCGCAAGCCGGCCCGCATCATTTGAGCCGGACCGGGTTTCGCGGAGACCGGGTTTGTTGGTTCCCTCTGTTCATGAGAGGGATATCTCCAAGCTACTGCTCAGGCTCAGCCGTTCGAACTCTGACGGTGGTAGATCGCCGAGCGCTTGGTGTAGTCGGCTGTCGTTGAACCAGCCGATGTACTCGACGACGGCGAGCTCGAGCTGTGACCGTGAGCGCC
>JACCSF010000124.1 GCA_013813135.1 Thermoleophilaceae bacterium
AAGCAGGCACGCCGCTCAGCGAGCTGACCACCCGGGGTCGCTCGCTCGAGGACGCCTTCATCGAGCTGACGGCGGACCGTCCATGAGCGCCCTGCTGCGCGCCGAGCTGCTCAAGCTGCGCACCACCCGCACGTTCATCGCGCTTACCGGTGTCGCCCTCGGCACCTCGCTGCTGATCGGCGTCCTCGTCAGCTCGCTCTCGGAGCCGACTCAGGGGTCGGTGCTGACCGACGTTTTCACCGCGGACACCAGCGGCCTGTTCATCGTGGTGCTGGCGATCGTGGGCATCACCGGGGAGTGGCGCCACCGCACGATCACGAGCTCGCTGCTCGCCGCCCCCGACCGGCGGCGCTTCCTCGCGGCCAAGACGCTCGCCTTCGCGGCGGCGGGACTGCTGCTCTCGCTGCTGATCTCGATCGCCATCCGCGGTCGTCGGAATGGTGATCCTGTCGTCGCGCGACCTGCCGACGCCCGAGCTGGGCGAGCTCGCCGGCCAGATCCTCCGCAATGCCGAGTCGGCGGCCCTGCTGGGCGCGTTCGGCCTGGCGCTCGGGACGCTGATCCGCAACCAGCCGGTGGCGATCGTCGGGGTGCTCGTGCTCTGGCTCGTCGTCGAGCCCGCCTTGCTCGCCCTTGCTCCCGACGTGGGCCGCTTCGCGCCGTTCAGCGCCCTGTCGGCCGGGATCCAGGACATCCCCTCCGAGGACATCGAGGCGGAGAACGCGGACCTGCTCTCCCCGGGCCTGGCCGCGCTGGCGATGCTCGCCTGGATCGGCGCGGTCTTCACCGCCGGCGCGGTGCTGCTGCGCCGGCGCGACCTGAACTAGGCCGACTCGCGGGCCAGCCCGAACGGGCTGCCCTCGGAGTCCTTGCAGATCGCCCAGGCCTCGCCGGAGTGGATCACGCTGCCGCCCAGCGCTTGCACGCGCTCCAGCGCCTCGCCCATGTCAGTCACGATGAAGTAGGGCAGCGAGTACGAGTCGCCCGGGCCGCGCCCGCGGGCGTGCAGCCCTACCGCGGTGCCATCGGAGCGCGTCTGCCAGCCCTCTCCCTCACCGTCCCGGCGCGCGTCCAGGTCGATGGCGAGCAGCCCTTCCCAGAACCTGCGGGCGCGCTCGACGTCGTCCGCGGGGAACTCGACAAGCGACAGCGGAGAGGCCGGCACCGTCGGCACGATACATCGACCGAACCCCGGTCGGCTGTACGAATCCTTCGACGCGTAGCCCCCGTCGGAGTACCCTCCTCATAGGGTGCCGTCGATGCCCTTCGTCGCCTACGTCCACGCGCGCGAACCGGACGAGCCGGAGGAAGACGCGCGTGCCCCATGGGAGCCGAACTGGCGCGTCTGGCGGTGGGTCGCCACGGCGCTCGTGGTGACTTACGCCGCCACGCGCGCGGAGGGCGCGCTCGAGGCGCTGCTGGTGTTCGTGGTATTCGGGCTCTGCTGCCGCGCGGCGCTCGAGGCCATCCCCGAGGGAGACGGCCTGCGCGAGTGGCGCCAGTAGGCGGCCGCTCAGGTGGAACCGCCGGGCGGCCCCACGTCTACCAAGCGGGTGATCACGTTCATGGGACATCGGCCCCGTCGGTAAGCGCTACTCCGGCCAGAAGTCGGCGACCGTCTCGTGGTCGCCTTCCGGGTCGTCGCTCTTGATCGAGCACATGATCAGAACGGCGTCGTCGGGGCCCTCGTTCCAGACCGAGCGGCACACCCGCGGAGCGATTCGCACCACGGTCCCGGCCTCGATGTCGAGCACCTCTTCCTCGAGCTTGAACTGCAGCGAGCCCGAGGCGACGAAGTAGATCTCCTCCTGCATCTTGTGGCGGTGGCCGTAGCTGCCCTTGCCGCCCGTGCCCGCGGGCATGCGCCGCCAGGTGAAGGAGACCTGCTCGTTGCCCAGGTCGCTCGCGGCCGTCATCCGCATCTCGCCCGGGTAGTCGCCCAGCACGTCCGGTATCTCCTCCAGCTGCCTGATCGCGTAGTCAGCCATTCGACCACCTCCATTCGTCGAGGGCCCGCCGTACCGCGGACACTACGCCAGGATCGCGCCCCGCTAGGACCAGGTGTCCCAGGCCTGCAGGGACGGCAGCGGGTCGAACGGCTTGCCGCCGTCATACCAGCCGGGCGGGGTCCACAGCTCGAAATGCAGGTGACACCCGTCGGCGTTGCCGGTGTCTCCGACCGAGCCGATGCGCTGGCCGGTGTAGACGCGGTCGCCGGGCCGGAACGGGGTGGGCTCGGCAAGGTGCATGTACGTGTAGGCGAGCTCGGTGCCGGCCGCGTCGATGACCACGTAGTTGCCCGCCGAGGCGTGGTACTGCTTGAACTTCAAGGTCCCGCCGCGAGCCGCCACCAGCGGCGTGCCGCACTTGGCGAAGACGTCCTGGCCCTGGTGGGAGCGCCCGGCGCGGCCCGACCCGAAGTCGGCGCCGGCGCCGCCGAAGTCGTGGCGGCCGCGCACCGGGAAGATGTTGTCGTAGAGGTCGAACGCGTCGCGCTCGGCATCGCCCGCCTGCGCGGTGCGCACCTCGGCGCCGGCGGCGGACGCCGCGGTCAGCCGGAACGAGTAGCGCCCCGGCTTGGCGGAGCCGCGGCCGAGCCGCCCGTCCCACGAGATGCTCTGGACCTCCCCGGACCCGACGGTGTCCGGCGCCCAGCTCTTTACGGCCACGCCGTCGCTCGCCCGGACGAGGTCGACGGTGGGCGGCGTCGCCATCGCGCCGGTCACGCGGTAGGAGAACGTCACGGCGCGCCGCGCGCCGACGTAGGCCCGTGTACGGCTCGTGCCGGTCTCAATACGCAGCGCGGAGTCGGAGCGCAGGCCGGGAACGATGCTCAGCACCGGGTTGGGCGCCGGGGGCGGCGGGGGCAGGATCGCGATCGGGGCCGTGGGCTTCGACTTCGCGCTCTGGGCGGTGACAACCGTGACCGGTCCGCTCACGGCTCCGACCGGTACGCGCACCGACAGGGTGCTGTCCGAACCCGGCCGCACCGGCACGGACAGGTCGTCGCCGTGCCCGTAGCTGCCGTTGAAGATCACCTTGGCCGCGGAGGCCAGTCCAGAGCCGGCGAGCTTGATCGTGCTGCCGCCCTGGGCGCGCGCCTTCGAAGCACAGCTGCGCACGCAGGTCACCGTCGAGATCTTCGGTGTGGCCACGTAGACGCCGCCACCGCCGCCACCCGTTGATTGCGCGGCGGCTACCGGGGCCAGGAAGCCCAGGGAGAGGGCGAGCGCACTGGCGCAGCGCCCCGCGGCAAGGTGGGTTTCTCGCACTCGTCCGGCCTATTCTTTCTCCGGCCTACGGGGTTAGCTGACGGGCTCGCGCAACGCGCTACCACCAGGGCAGTCCGGTGGATTCGCCCCTTCGAAGACCGGGTTGCTCGGCCTTCGAACGGTTCCCCCGCTCCCCGACCGGTCATGGGAGATCGCCGGTGGGGACTCGGCAGGCTTTCGACGGCGGCACTATATACAGCCCGGCAGCGGCACAGGAGCGTCGGACGAACGCGGTGCGGTGGCTGTCTCTACACTGTTCGAGCCGGCCGCCGCCCAGGCGGCCCCTTTGCAATGAAGACGTACGTGGCGACACCTGACTCGCGCGAGCGCAACTGGCTCGTGGTCGACGCATCCGGCAAGACGCTGGGCCGGCTCGCGACCCAGATCGCGGACATCCTGCGCGGCAAGCGCAAGCCGCAGTACACGCCCCACATCGACGTGGGGGACTTCGTGATCGTGGTCAACGCCGAGCGCATCGCCGTGACCGGCAACAAGCGGCAGGAGAAGCGCTACTACCGGCACTCGGGCTACCCTGGCGGCCTGCGCAGCCGCACGCTCGAGGAGATGCTGGCGCGGCGGCCCGAAGAGGTCATCCGGCTTGCCGTGAAGGGGATGCTCCCCCGTACCCGGCTCGGTCGCGCGCAGCTGCGCAAGCTCAAGGTGTACGCGGGACCGGATCATCCCCACGCCGCTCAGAAGCCCGAGCCCCTGGAGGTCGAAGCTTGATGTTCGCCGAGGAACGCGACCCCGACGCCGGCACGCCCGAGAACGAGGCGCCGGAGAACGAGGCGCCGGAGGGCGCCCCCGGCGAGCCGGGCGAAGACACGCCGTCGCCCGAGCAGGACGCCGCGGTCGGCCCCGAGATCGAGGGTGCCGAGGCGCTGTCGGCGGCGTCGGACGAGGCTGAGGAGGCTGCGCCGGATGCCGAGTCGGACGAGCCGCCGGCCGCCGACGAGCCGGTCGCTGAGGAGGCCTCCGCCGAGGGCGAGCAGCCCCCCGCCGAAGAGGCCGCCGCAGAAGAGCCCTCCGCCGAGGGCGAGGCTTCCCGCGAGCGCCGCCCCAAGCGCGAGAGCGGCGACGACAAGCCCGAGGAGGAGGTCATCCCGGGCATGCACCTCGAGCCGGATCTCGTGCTCGAGGAGAAGGCGCAGGAGGAGAACGAGTTCGGCCAGTACGCCGAGCCGGACCTTGCCGAGGATGCCGGCGAGGAGGGAGGCGACGAGGCGTCCGCGAAGCCCGAGCCGGTCGCCCACACTCCGCTGGACCTGGCCGCCGACGCCCGCTACCGCGCCACCGGCAAGCGCAAGAGCGCCGTCGCGCGCGTGATCCTGAGGCCGGGCGAGGGCACCTTCAGCGTCAACGGCCGCCACCTCGACGAGTACTTCCCGCGCGTGAAGCTGCAGCGTGTCGCGCGCCAGCCGCTCGAGGCGGCCGGCTACAACACGCGCCTGGACGTGGTCGCTCGCATCCACGGCGGCGGCGTCGCCGCGCAGGCCACCGCGCTGCGCCACGGCATCGCCCGCGCGCTTGTGGAGGCCGACCCCGCCTTGCGTGGCGAGCTCAAGCGCCGTGGCTACCTCACGCGCGACCCGCGCGTGAAGGAGCGCAAGAAGGCCGGCCTCAAGAAGGCCCGCAAGCGGCCGCAGTTCTCCAAGCGCTAACCGGCATATGGAGGGGGGCGTGGTCGAGGGAGGCACGGCCTCCCGCAAGCTGTTCGGCACCGATGGCGTCCGCGGCGTCGCCGGCGAGTTCCTGAGCGCCGAGCTGGCGACCGCCCTGGGTCGCGCCGCCGCGGCCATCTCGCCGGCCGAGGCGCCCCAGGTGCTGATCGTCAGGGACACGCGCGAGTCCGGCGAGATGCTGGAGGCGGCGCTGGCGGCAGGGGTCGCCGCGGGCGGCGGTCACGCCCTGCTCGGCGGGGTGCTGCCAACTCCGGGCGCTTCGCTGCTGGTGCGGCGCTACGGCTTTGACCTGGCGGCGGTCGTGTCGGCGTCGCACAACCCCTACCAGGACAACGGGATCAAGTTCTTCGGCCCCGAGGGCACCAAGCTCGACGACGGCCGGGAGGCCGAGATCGAGCGCCTGCTCGAGGCGCCCGTCGCGGCCCGGCTGGGACGGGTGAGGGAGCTCCACGGCGCCCCCGCCGACTACCTGCGCGAGCTGGAGGCCCGCTTCGCCGGCCTGCGCCTCGACGGCGTGAAGATCCTGCTCGACTGCGCGAACGGCGCCACCCATCGGGTGGCCCCCGAGATCTTCCGCCGCCTCGGCGCCCAGGTCGACGCCGTGGCGGTCGAGCCCGACGGGCGCAACATCAACCGGGATTGCGGCTCGACCCACGTCGAGCTGCTGGCCGACGAGCTCGACGGCCACGACCTGGGCTTTGCCTTCGACGGCGACGGCGACCGCGTGCTGGCGATTGACCGTAACGGCGTGGTGATCGACGGCGACGAGCTGCTCGCCCTGGCAGCGCTCCACCTGCGCGAGCATGACCGGCTGCCGGGCAACGGTGTGGCCGTGACCGTGATGACCAACTACGGCTTCCATCAGGCCATGCGCGAGCACGGGGTGGAGGTGGCCACCACACCGGTGGGGGACCGCTACGTCCTGGGCGAGCTGCTCCAGCGCGGCTGGGCGCTCGGCGGCGAGCAGTCCGGTCACATCATCGACACCGGCTTCGTGCCCGCCGGCGACGGCACCGCCGCGGCGCTGCTGGCCCTCGAAGCACTCGCCGGCGGCGACCTGGCCGAGCGTCACGGGATGCAGAAGCTGCCCCAGCGGCTGCTCAACGTGAGGGTCGCCGATCGCAACGCGCTGGAAGGCGCCGACGAGGTCTGGGCGGCGGTCGATGATGCCGCCGCACGTCTCGAAGGCCGCGGGCGGGTACTAGTACGTTCGTCCGGTACCGAGCCGCTGATCCGCATTATGGTCGAGGCCCCGGAGGAGGAGGAGTGCCAGGAGATCGTGCAGTCATTGGCGAAAACCGTCGAGTCGTGCTTACGCTGATCCGGTCATGTGCGGGATCATTGGATACGTAGGGCCACGCGAGTGCCGCGACCTTCTGCTCGAAGGACTGCGGCGTCTCGAGTACCGCGGCTACGACTCGGCGGGTTTGTCGCTGATCGCTGACGACACCGTCGGGAGCGTCCACGCGGTCGGCAACCTCGACCGGCTGCGCGCTGCCGTCGCGAGCGAGAACGGGCACCTGCGCGGGTCGACCGGCATCGGCCACACGCGCTGGGCGACCCACGGCCGCGTGACCGAGGCAAACGCGCATCCGCACTCCGACACCTCCAACCGCGTGCATATCGCGCTCAACGGGATCGTCGAGAACTGGACGCCCCTGCGCGAGCAGCTGCAGGCCAACGGCGCCGAGTTCACCTCGGAGACGGATGCCGAGGTCGTGGCGCACCTGATCGCCCAGCACCTGAATGGCGACCTCACCGAGGCCGTGCGCCTCGCCTACAACGAGCTGCGCGGCCACTACGCCTTCGTCGCGATGTCGGCGGATCACCCCGGTGTGCTCGTGGGTGCGCGCAAGGAGTGCCCGCTGGTGATCGGCCTCGGCGAAGGCGAGAGCTTCATCGCCTCAGCCATCCCCGCCTTCCTCGCGGAGACCCGCAAAGTGCAGCTCGTCCAGGACGGCGAGATCGTCGAGGTCACGACCGAGGGCTCGCGCTTTCTCGAGCCGCTCACCGGCCGCCCGATCGAGCGCGCGGTTGAGGAGGTCGACTGGGACGACGAGGCCGCCGAGAAGGGTGGCTACGAGACCTTCATGCTCAAGGAGATCCACGAGCAGGCCGACGCGGTGGCGGAGACGCTGGCCGACCGCCTGCATCCCGAGGGTGTCGACCTCGGCGAGATCGGCATCTCCGACGAGTTCCTGCGCAACGTGCGCCGGATCGTGATCGTCGCCTGCGGCACCTCCTACCACGCCGGGCTCGTGGGCCGCTACTCGATCGAGACTTGGTCGCGCGTACCCGTCGAGATGGACGTGGCGTCGGAGTTCCGCTACCGCAACCCGCTGATCGATGAGCACGACCTCGTGATCGCCATCTCCCAGTCCGGCGAGACGGCCGACACCCTTGCGGCGATGCGGCTCGCCCGCGAGCGCGGCGCCAAGGTGCTCGCGATCACCAACATCATGGGCAGCCAGGCCACGCGCGACTCGGACGGAGTCATCTTCACGCGCGCGGGGCTGGAGATCGGCGTGGCCGCCACCAAGACCTTCGTTGCCCAGGTGATCGCGATCCAGCTGTTCGCCCTCAAGCTGGCCGGACTGCACGGAACGCTCGGTCCCGAGGTCACGAGCCGGCTGGTCGTCGAGCTGCGGCAGATGCCGCACCTGATCGCGGAGATGGTCGAGGAGGTCGACGAGCCGGTCCGGCGGATCGCCCAGCACTGGAAGGACTGCGGGTTCTTCCTCTACCTCGGCCGGCACGTGGGACTGGCCATCTGCCTCGAGGGCGCGCTCAAGCTGAAGGAGATCTCCTACATCCCCACCGACGCCTACGCGGCGGGGGAGATGAAGCACGGGCCGATCGCGCTGCTGGACGAGCAGACGCCGGTCGTCTGCGTGGCGACCGACTCGCCGGTGCTCGACAAGGTGATGTCCAACATCGCCGAGGTGCAGGCGCGTGGTGCGCACGTGGTGGCGATCGCCACCGAGGGCACGCACGTGGACGCCGAGGAGGTCATCAAGATCCCGCGCACCGACTGGCTGCTCCAGCCGGCGCTTGCGATCGTGCCGCTGCAGCTGCTGGCCTACTACATCGCGCGCGAGCGGGGCCTGAACGTGGACCAGCCGCGCAACCTGGCCAAGACGGTCACGGTCGAGTAGGTTCGTCGCCGTGAGCGGCGTTGGCATCGACCTTCTCGATGTCGAGCGCCTCGAGCGCGCGCTCGAACGCCGACCGCACCTGGCGGAGCGCCTGTTCACCGACGCCGAGCGCGCCTACGCGGCCGCCCGCGCGCGGCCGGGACTGCACCTGGCCGCCCGCTTCTGCGCCAAGGAGGCGGTGGCCAAGGCGCTCGGCCTCACCGCCTGGAGCTTCCGCGACGTAGAGGTGGTCGCCACCGATGCCGCTCCGCGGCTCAGCCTCAGCGGGAGCGCCGCCGCGCGGGCGGCGGAGCTGGGGGTGACCGCTTCGGTCTCGCTAACGCACACCGACACCACGGCCGGCGCCGTGGCGTTGCTGCAACCCGCCTAGAACCAGGGCCCAGACTCTCTCGAGCGCGTCGTCGAGGCCCGGATCGGACCACTGAGACGCGAACGCCGGGTTGTGGAAGCGCGCGGTCGCGTCGAAGACCGCGCGCGCCGCCGTTTCCGGGTCGTCGACGGTGAACTCGTCCTGCTCCGCGCCATCGGCAATGATGCGGGTGAGCAGTTCGACCAGGTGGTCCACATGCGCATCGACCACCTCGCGCGCGCCCGCGGCGAGAGCCAAGTAGGTGGCGAACAGCTCTGGTTCGTCGAGCGCCTTCTCGCGCTTGGTCTGCGACAGCAGGACCAGCCAGCGGTGGAGGCGCTCCGCCGCCGGGCCGTCCTCCGTCGCGATCATCTCGAGCGGCGCCGACACCCGGGCCAGCCAGCGGTCGGTCACGGCGTCGCGCAGGGCGGCCTTGCTCTCGAAGTGCCGGTAGACGCTGCCGTGACTCACGCCGAGCGCCCGCGCCACGTCCACGACGTTGGCCTTGGCCGGCCCGTAGCGGCGCAGGACGTCCTCGGCCGCCTCGAGGATGCGCTGTGGCGTGAGGACCGCCTCGCTCACCGGCCGCGCTCGCTGTCCAGCAGCGCCATCTGGTGCTCGTTGTAGCGCGCGCCGGCGGCGGCGCCGGCCGGCACGGCGTCCTCGATCGCCTGCAGATCGGCGTCGCTCAGCTCGATCTCGAGCGCGCCGACGGCCTCCTCGAGACGGTCGCGCCGGCGCGCGCCGATCAGCGTGACGATGTCCGGCCCTCGGCCGAGCACCCAGGCGATCGCGACCTGAGCTACGGTCGCTCCCTTGGCGTCGGCCACGGAGCGCAGCCGCTCGACGAGCTCGAGGTTGTGGTCGAGGTTGTCGCCCTGGAAGCGGGGCGACATGCCGCGGAAATCGCCGGGGGCGCGCTCGGAGCGCTCGCGCGACCAGTGGCCGCTGATCAGCCCGCGCGAGAGGACACCGTAGGCGGTCACGGCCACCCCGAGCTCCCGGCAGGTGGGGAGGATCTCGTCCTCGATCCCGCGGGACACCAGCGAGTACTCGATCTGGAGGTCCGCGATCGGGTGCACCGCATGCGCGCGCCGCAGCGTATCGGCGCCCACCTCGGGCAGCCCGATGTGACGGACGTAGCCGGCCTCCACCATCTCCGCGATGGCGCCGACGGTCTCCTCGATCGGAACGGCCGGGTCGAGGCGCGCCGGGCGGTAGACGTCGATGTGATCGGTGTCGAGGCGGCGCAGGGTGTAGGCGAGGAAGTTCTTGACGGCGATCGGCCGCGTGTCCACGCCGTTGAAGCCGCCCTTCGGGTCGCGCAGGCCGCCGAACTTGACGCTGATCAGCACCTCCTCGCGGTCGCGCTGGTCGAGCGCCCTGCGTATCAGCAGCTCGTTGTGGCCCATCCCATAGAAGTCGCCGGTGTCGAGCAGGTTGATGCCGGCGTCAAGAGCGGCATCGATGGTGGCGATGCTCTCGGCCTCGTCGGCGGGGCCGTAGAGGTCGGACATGCCCATGCAGCCAAGGCCGAGCGCGGACACCCGAGTGCCGTCTGTGCCAAGCGTTCGAGTGATCATGGGCACGATGTTGGCAAGTGTGCTGACAGATGTCAATAGTTGTCCGGCCGCCTGCGGGCGGCCGGTGTGCTCAGGACGCTCCCGGCATGGCACTCTGCCCGGCATGACCCCGATGCCGTGGCTCGACCCGCTATTCGACGCCGCCGAGATGCGCGCCGCCGACGCCTGGGCGATCGGGCGCGAGGGGGTTCCGTCCCTCGAGCTGATGGAGCGCGCCGGCGAGGGCCTTGCGCGCGTGACCGCGGCCGCGGCCCGGCCGGGGCCGGTGCGCGTGGTGGTCGGCAAGGGCAACAACGGGGGGGACGGGCTGGTCGTGGCGCGCCTGCTGCGCCAGGACGGCCACGAGGTCGACGTGCTGGCCGGGGGCCCGCTCGACGAGCTGCGCGGCGACCCGCTCGCCAACCTCGAGCGGCTCCCCGGCTCCCCGCCCGAGCCGTTCACCCCCGAGCGCCTCGAGGGGTCGGGCGCGGTGGTGGACGCCCTGCTCGGCACGGGCTTCCAGGGCGTGCCCCGCGAGCCGCTGGCCTCCGCGATCGCCGCCGTCAACCGCCAGGAGGCACCTGTGGTTGCCTGCGACATGCCCTCGGGCGTCGACGCGAGCACGGGCGAGGTCGAGGGCGAGGCTGTGCGTGCCGCCGCCACCGCCACCTTCCACGGAGCCAAGGTGGGCCTCTACGTCAACCCCGGCAAGGAGCACGCGGGGCGTGTCGAGGTGGTCGAGATCGGCATCCCGCGCGGGGCGCCGGGCGCACACAACGGCCTGATCTCCGAGCGCGTGCTTGACCTCTACCCAAGGCGCGAGCGCAGCGGGTCGAAGTTCGTCTCGGGCGTGGTGGTCGTGGTCGGCGGTTCGCTCGGGCTCACCGGGGCGCCCACGATGACGGCGCGCTCGGCCGCGCGGGCCGGCGCCGGCTATGTCCAGGTGGCAGTGCCCGGGCCCGTGCAGCCGGCCGTCGACCTGCGCCTGCTCGAGCAGATGAGCCGCGGGCTGCCCGACGCGAACGGCTTCCACACCCCTGCCGGAGTCGAGGTGGTGCAGGAGATGGCCGAGCGCGCCGCGGCGGTCGCGCTCGGGCCCGGCCTCGGCCGCGACGAGGGTGCCCAGGAGTTCGCCCGCGGCGTCGCGCGCGCCGCCGAAGTGCCGCTGCTGGTCGACGCCGACGGCCTGAACGCCCACGCCGGGCGCCTGGAGCTGTTCCGCGAGCGGCGCGCCCCGACCGTGCTGACGCCGCACGAGGGCGAGCTCGGGCGGCTGCTCGACCGCCCCTCGGACGAGATCGCCCGGCACCGGCTCGCTTCGGTGCGCGAGGCCGCGGAGCGCAGCGGCGCGGTGGTGCTGCTCAAGGGCGACGACACGATCGTCGCGGCGCCGGGCGGCGAGGTTGCCGTCAACCGGGCCGGCTCCCCGGCGCTCGCAACGGCGGGCACCGGCGACGTCCTGTCGGGCCTGATCGCCGCCCTGCTCGCCAAGCGGCTCGACGCGTTCGCGGCCGCCTGCCTCGGCGCGCTCGCCCACGCGCTGGCGGCCGACGTCGCGGCCGCGCGAGTCGGCGCCGACCACGTCATTGCCGGCGACGTGATCGACGCGCTGCCCCACGGGCTGACGCTCCGATAGTCTCGCCGCGGCATGCCGGCCGTACGCGACATCATGGATTCGAGCCCGGCCACGGTGCACCCGGACACGCCGGTCGAGGAGGTCGTGGCGCTGCTGCGCGAGCACGAGCTGCCCGGCGTTCCCGTCGTGGACGGCGAGGGGGGCTGCGTGGGGATCGTCACCGAGGCCGACCTGGTCCTGCCCGACGAGGACGGCGACCTGCACATCCCTCACTACGTCAACCTGTTCGGGGGAACGGTCTTCCTGGAGCCGCTGGGCCGCTTCGAGAAGCGGTTGCGCAAGGCGTTCGCCTCGACGGCCGAGGACATGATGACCCGCGACCCCGACACGGTCGCCCCCGATACGACTGCGAAGGAGGCGGCGCGCCTGATCCACGAATCGGGCCACAACCGCCTGCCCGTTGTGGAAGACGGGCGTCTCGTCGGCGTGGTCACGCGACTCGACGTGCTCGGCGCCCTGGCGGCGTGAGCGGTCCTGGGCGGCGAGCGCGTGGCGCGCGCGAGCCCGGGGTCTCTCGTCGCGCCGTAGCCACCGTCGACC
>JACCSF010000321.1 GCA_013813135.1 Thermoleophilaceae bacterium
GTCCCGTCGCCCGAGGCGGCGCTCCTCGACCTCGAGCGGCGCGACGAGCTGCTCGCGGCCATGGCCGACCTCCCTGAGAACGACCGGCAGGCGATCGCCTGCCGCTACTTCCTCGACCTCTCCGAGGAGGAGACGGCCGCGGCGCTCGGCTGCCCGCGCGGCACGGTGAAGTCGCGGCTGTCGCGCGCGCTGGGGCGGTTGCGAGAAAGGATGGAGGCGGCCGATGCCTGAGCTCGAGCGGATGCTGAGCCACCTCGGCGAGGAGCTCGCCTGGCCGCGGACGCCCGACCTGGCGGCGAGCGTGATAGAGCGGCTGGACGAGCCGGCCGCCGAAGCTCCGGCTGTCGGCGAAGCGCCCGCGGCCGGCGAAGCGGCGCCCGTCCCCCGCCGTCGCGGCCGCTTTGCCGGCCTCCTCCCGCCCGCCGGTCTGCGCCGCTCGCTCGTGCTTGCCGTCGTCGCCCTGGTGCTGCTCGCCGGCACCCCCTTCGCGGCCGTGCCGGGCGTGCGCGATGCCGTGCTCGACTTCTTCGGCCTCCAGGGCGTCACGGTCGAGCGACGCGAGACACTGCCGACGACGCCGCCGGAGCGCCCGCTCGACCTCGGCAGTCGCACGACGCTCGCAGACGCGACCGACCGGGTCGGCTTCGCACCGCTCCTGCCCGACGCACTGGGCGAGCCCGACGGCGTCTACGTGCGCCGCGGCCTCCCCGGCGGCGAGCTGTCGCTCGCGTATCGCGCGCGGGCCGGACTTCCGCGCACGCGCGCGACGCGGCTCGGCCTGCTGCTCACCGAGTTCCGCGGCGACATCTCACCGGAGTACCTCGGCAAGATCGTCGGCCCCGACACCACGGCGCAGCGCCTGCAGATCGACGGCCGGCGGGCCATCTGGATCGCGGGGGTGCCCCACTTCTTCTTCTACCGCGGCCCGGACGGCGAGTTCGTCGAGACCTCGATGCGCATCGCGCAGAACGTCCTCCTGCTCGAGCACGGACCCCTGCTGCTGCGGCTGGAGGGAGCCTTCGACCGCGACCAGGCGATCAGGCTCGCACGCTCGCTGCGCTAGCGCTCTGCGGCCAGGCGACGCAGCGGGATCGCGTACCAGAGCACGGCGAAGGCGACGGCCACGCCGCCGGCCGCCGCGACCGTGGTCGTCGTCCCGTAGATCACGTCGGTCACGAACAGCACCGCGCCGGTCATGGCGATCGCCAGCAGAATCAGCCCGGCGATCACGATGCGGTTGCCGGTGCGCACGATGTTCTCCTTGTCCTGTCTGCGGAACTCCAGACGGTGGTGTGCCGTCGGAGCGATCAGGCAGATGCTCGACGTGGTCGTTAACAGCAGCGTGATCAGGTAGAGCGTCTTCTGGAAGTCGGTCACCTGCCCGAAGCGCTGATTGAACGGCACCACGAGCAGGAAGGCGAACAGCACCTGAACGCCCGGGAGCGCGACGCGCAGCTCGCCGAGCATCTCCTGCAGGTTGCGGTCGACGCGCTCCTGCTCGCTCTCGTCGCGACCCGTCTGCGGATGGCGTCCGCTGTCCGTGCCGTTCGCCACGAATGTGAACGTACCCGCCCGGGCGGGCTCCAAGCAAGCGCCCGCCCGGGCACGCGGCTACGAGCGGGAGCCGGAGGACGAGCGGGCGCGCCGCCGCTCGGCGGCAGGAATCTCCTCGCGCGCGACGGCCTTCGTCAGCTGCGGGATCTGGCTCTCGAGGAACTTCGCCATGCGCTCCTCCTCACGCCGGATACCGCGGGCGAGCTTGGCGGTGTCCTTGTCCCCGACCGTGTCGGCGAGCGTCTCGATCGCGGTGTAGTGGGCGATCTCCTCGAACTCGTCCGAATACTCGGTCTTGGCGTTCTTCAGCATCTTCTCGTTCTCGCCGGTGCCGCGACTGGCGTGCAGCGGGCCCTTCGCCGCGGCAACGGCCTTCGACGCCGCGGCGGTTACGGCCGAGGCCGCGTCCCCAACGGGCCCGGGGGCGGGCACGAGCTCGGCCTTGCCGCCCAGCTGCTTGATGCGCCGCTCGACCTGGCGCGCGTGTCCCTTCGTTTCCTTGAGGTGCTGCTGCAGGCGCTTCTTGTAGGGCGGCTTGGTGGTCATCGCGATGTGCGCCTGAAGCGCCGTCTCGAGTTCCTTCTCCTTGCCGTACGCCTCGTTGAGATACTGCACCAACTTCGCGTCGCGGGAGCTTTGCTCCGCCATCGGTCTTCCCTTCGTAGTCATTTCGAAAGACAATGCCTACCCAATGGCCGACACCGAAAACCGCTGGGACGACGACGACTGGACCGGCGAGCCCCCGGAGGGCCGCCACGACGCGTCGCGCGCGAACCCGGGCTTCTGGAAGCAGAACCAGGCGCCGGTGAGCATTACTGCCGCCGGCGTCGGCATCGCGCTGATCGTGCTGATCGTCGTCTGGTTGCTCTAGCGGGGGCGGGGCACAGGGCCGAGGTAGGAGACCGTGAACGGCACCATGCCCTGACGCTCGTAGAACCGCAGCGCCGCGGCGTTCTTCGAGATGACGGCGACCTCGACCTCGTGCACACCCAATCCGCGCAGCTGGTCGTACATGCGCTCGAAGAGCACGCTGCCGATCCCGCGCCCGCGCTCGCCCGTCGTCCAGGTCTCCTCGGGCCCGCGGAGATGCACGAGCGCGTAGCCCATCGGCTGGCCGGCGCCCGCTACCGGCTCGACGATCTGCATTGGTGAAGATTAGAACGAGTACAGCTCCACGCGGTAGCCGTCGGGATCGGCCACCTGCACGCGGACGAAGCGCCCGTCGTCCTGCCATTCGGTCTCCTCGATGCCGGCCGCTCTGAAGCGCTCGCGGGCCGCTCGCACCGCATCCCCACCGCCGAGCTGGAAGCCGAAGTGATTCGTGCGCGGCAGGTCGCTCGGGGGGACGCCGGTCGACAGGGCGAGCACGGAGCCGTCATCCGAACAGAGGATGAACAGGTGCTCGTCGTCGTGCAGCCGGCGCGAGAGGCCGAAGTGCTCGGCGTAGAAGGCCGCGGACCGCTCGCGGTCGCTCACCGTGAGCGCCACGTGGTTCAGCGGCACTACGCCGGGACCCGCTTGCGCGTCCGCGACTCCTTCATCCGCTGCGTCGCGTCCAGCGTGAGCTTGCGCAGCCGCACCGCGGCCGGGGTCACCTCGACGGACTCGTCCTCGCGGATGAACTCGAGTGCCTGGTCGAGCGAGAGCCGGTGGGCGGGGACGAGCTTGACCGTCTCGTCGGAGCCCGCGGCGCGCATGTTGGTCTGCTTCTTCTCACGCACGGCGTTCACGTCGAGATCGTCGGCGCGGGCGTTCTCGCCCACCACCATTCCCTGGTAGACCTCTTCGCCCGGGCCGACGAAGAGCTGCCCGCGCTCCTGCATCTTCAGCAGCGCGAAGGCCGCGGTGCTCCCGCGCCGGTCGGCCACCAGCGAGCCGGTCGGGCGCGTGCGGATCTCGCCCTGCCAGGCCTCGTAGCGCTCGAAGACCGAGTGGAGGATGCCGGAGCCGCGCGTCTCGGTGAGGAACTCGGTCCGGAACCCGATCAAGCCGCGCGTGGGAACGAGGAAGTCCAGCCGGACCCACCCGGTCCCGTGGTTGACCATGTTCTCGAGCCGCCCCTTGCGCAGCGCGAGCATCTGCGTCACCACGCCCAGGAAGTCCTCCGGGACGTCGATTGCCAGGCGTTCGATCGGCTCGTGCACGGCGCCGTCGACCTGGCGGGTGACCACCTGCGGCTTGCCCACGGTCAGCTCGAAGCCCTCGCGCCGCATCGTCTCCACCAGCACGGCCAGCTGGAGCTCGCCGCGCCCCTGCACCTCCCAGGTGTCGGGTCGCTCGGTCTCGAGCACCCGGATCGCGACGTTGCCGACCAGCTCCTGTTGAAGACGGTCGCTCACCATGCGGGCGGTCAGCCGCGACCCCGACTGCCCCGCCAGCGGCGAGGTATTGATCCCGACGGTCATTCCGAGTGCCGGCTCGTCGATGGCGATCACCGGCAGCGGGCGCGGATCGTCGGGGTCGGCGATCGTCTCGCCGATCGTGATCTCGGGGATGCCGGCCAGGGCGATGATCTCGCCCGGCCCGGCCTCCTCCGCGGGCAGGCGCTGCAGCCCCTCGTTCACGTACAGCTCGGACACCCGCACTTTCTCGACCGTGCCGTCGCGGCGGATCCACGCGACCTGCTGGCCCCTGCGGATCTCGCCCTGGTGCACGCGGCAGAGGGCGAGCCGGCCGACGTAGCTGTCGGCGTCGAGGTTCGTCACGCGCGCCTGGAGCGGATGCCCGTCGTCGTAGGAGGGGGCGGGGATGCGTGCGACCAGCAGGTCCAGCAGCGGGCGCAGATCCGTGCCCTCTGCGCGCTCCTCGGTCGAGGCCCAACCGGCCTTCGCGTTCGTGTAGACGATCGGGAACTCGATCTGGGACTCGTCGGCGTCGAGGTCGAGGAAGAGCTCGTATACCTCGTCCACGACCTCGCCGATGCGCGCGTCGGGACGATCGACCTTGTTCACGACCAGCACGACGGGCAGGCGCGCCTCGAGCGCCTTGCGCAGGACGAAGCGCGTCTGCGGGAGCGGGCCCTCGGACGCGTCCACCAGCAGCATCACGCCGTCGACCATCGTCAGGCCGCGCTCGACCTCGCCGCCGAAGTCCGCGTGTCCGGGCGTGTCGACGAGGTTGAGCTTCACGCTCCCGTACCGGACGGCGGCATTCTTGGCCAGGATCGTGATGCCGCGCTCGCGCTCCTGGTCCATCGAGTCCATCACGCGGTCGGTCAGCTGCTCGTGCGCCGCGAACACGCCGGACTGGCGCAGCATCGCGTCGACCAGCGTCGTCTTGCCGTGGTCGACGTGCGCGATGATCGCCACGTTGCGGATGTCCGAGCGTTCTTGCATAGCGATCCGCGCACACTCGGCCGAGCCGAATGCTTGCGGTACGGCCCGCAAGGGTGACAGGCGCCGGCCACTAGTCTCGTCGGCATGGAGCTCCGAACACTGGGAAACACCGGTGTCAAGGTCAGCCCGCTCTGCCTGGGGGCCATGATGTTCGGCGCCTGGGGCGAGCGCGATCACGACAAGTCGATCCAGATCATCCACCGGGCGCTCGACGCCGGCATCAACTTCGTGGACACCGCCGACGTCTACTCGTCGGGTGAGTCTGAGGAGATCGTCGGCAAGGCGCTGGCCGGCGGCCGCCGCGACGACGTGATCCTCGCCACCAAGGTGCACGGGTCGATGGGCGACGACCCGAACCACTTCGGCAACTCGCGCCGCTGGATCGTCCGCGAAGTCGAGAACAGCCTGCGCCGCCTAGGCACCGACTGGATCGACCTCTACCAGATCCACCGTCCCGAGGCGGACACGGACATCGACGAGACGCTCGGCGCCCTCAGCGACCTCGTGCGGCAGGGCAAGGTGCGCTACGTCGGCTCCTCGACGTTTCCCGCCAGCCGGATAGTCGAGGCGCAGTGGACGGCCGAGCGGCGCGGTCGCGAGCGCTTCGTCTGCGAGCAGCCGCCCTACTCCCTGCTCGTGCGCGGCATCGAGGCGGACGTGCTCCCCACCGTGCGGCGCCACCGGATGGGCGCGATCGTCTGGAGCCCGCTCGCCGGCGGCTGGCTGTCCGGCAAGTGGCGCAAGGACGCCGACGACCTCACCTCGCGGCGCTCGGCGATGATCCCCGACCGCTACGACCTCTCGGTCCCGGAGAACCAGCGCAAGCTCGACGCCGCCGACGCGCTCGCCCAGGTGGCCGAGGATGCCGGTCTTTCGCTGATCGAGCTGGCGCTCGCCTTCGTGCTGCGCCACCCCGCGGTCACCGCTGCGATCATCGGGCCGCGCACGATCGAGCACCTCGAGTCGCAGCTGGGCGCCGCCGCCGTGGAGCTCTCCGACGAGGTGCTCGACCGCATCGACGAAATCGTGTTGCCGGGCGTGAACGTCAACCCGGTCGACGCCGGCTACCAGAACCCGGATCTGCGACCCGAGGCGCTGCGCCGCTAGCCGTGCTGCTCAGCGTCCTCGACCAGTCTCCGATTGCCGACGGGTCCACGCCGGCGCAGGCGCTGCACCAGACGCTGGACCTCGCCGAGCTGGCCGACGCGCTCGGCTACCACCGCTATTGGGTCGCCGAGCACCACGCCACGCCGGCGCTCGCCTGCGCGGCGCCGGAGATCCTGATCGGAGCGATCGCAGCGCGCACGCAGCGGATGCGACTGGGCAGCGGTGGGGTGATGCTGCCGCACTACAGTCCTCTGAGGGTCGCCGAGACGTTCAGCACGCTGAGCGGCCTGCACCCCGAGCGCATCGACCTCGGGCTGGGCCGCGCTCCGGGGACCGATGCGATGACGATGCTGGCGCTGCAGCGCGACCGCCGCCAAGCGCCGCCCGACGACTTCATCGAGCAGCTGGTCGAGCTGCTGGGTCTGCTGGAGGGCCGGCTGCCCCTCAACCATCCCTTCGCCCGCCACGCGGGCACGCTGCCGGGCCTGCCGGAGCGGCCCGAGCCGTGGCTGCTCGGCTCGTCGCCGCAGAGCGCGCTCTGGGCCGCCGAGCTGGGGCTGCCGTACTCGTTCGCGGACTTCATCATCCCGGAGGGCTCAGCCATCGCAGCCGACTACCGGGCCCGCTTCGTGGACTCCGAGCGGCTCGGCGCCCCGCGCGTATCGGTGGCGGTGATCGCGATCTGCGCCGACAGCGACGATGAGGCCGAGCGGCTTGCCGCATCGAGCCGGATGATGCTCTCGCTGCTGCGTCAGGGTCGCCTGATCCAGATCCCGCCGGTCGAACAGGCGCTGCGCTACCTCGAGACGCGCGAGCGCTCGTCCGGCGCCCGACGCGCGGTGATCGGGTCGCCCGAGACGGTGCGCGCCGGGCTCGAGGAGGTCGCGACGGAATACGGGGCGGAGGAGGTGCTCGTGCTCACGATCACCCACGACCACGCGGCACGGCGGCGCTCCTACGAGCTGATCGCCGACGCCTTCGGGCAGGCCGCTGGCCGGCCGATCAGCTCGGTGGCCACGCCGCGGTAGCAGTCCACCACCGGCACGAAACGGCCAACATGTGAGGCCATGACGAGCACATCAGCAGACAACCTCGACCTCAACAGCCTGCGATCGGCCGTGAACGCGCCGGTCGTCGGCCCGGCGGACGAAGGCTGGCGCGTGTTGCGCGTCACCTTGATGCGGACGGTCCCGCCTTCCACGTCGTTCAGCCGGAAGGTGCGCGCCTCGCGGTTGACGGAGACCACGGTACCCTCGAACTGGCGGGCGGCCGCGGTGGCCGTCCGGTCGGGCGCGGCGCCTGCCACGGTCGCGGAGAACGCCGTCAGCGCGACCGCGAGAACTGTGAAAAATCCGATCAGCTTCATCTCTTACCTCCGGTTGCTTGTCGCTCATACTGGCCCGGGGGCGGCAAGCGGCGGCCAAGCGCCGGGATAGGCGTTGGTAAAGCCGGGTCAGGAGTCGCGCGCGAGCGCGAGCAGGCTCTCGTGATCCTCGCGGCAGGCAGGGCAGCCCTTCAGGTGGGCGCCCAGGCCGGGGACCTCCCGGTCGGCGTCGCGCCCGGCCAGCTCGAGCTCCACGTATCGATCCAGCTCCTCGAAGCACTGCTCGCACGTCAGCTCCGGCCCAGCCGGCCCGAGCAGCGCCCTGACGATGTCTCGCTCCTCGTTCATCCCGCTACTCCCTTGGTGTCCAGGCCCTGGTCGGCCAGGCAGGCGCGCAGCTTCTGCCGCGCGTCGTGAAGTGTCTTGTACAGCGCCCCGCGGGTGGTGCCGAGCCGCTCGGCCAGCACGTCGATCGGAACGCCGGTCAGAGTGACGGCCACGAGCACGTCCCGCTGGTGGGCGGTCAGCTGCTCTTCGATTGCGATTCGAAGGGC
Source organism: Thermoleophilaceae bacterium (assembly GCA_013813135.1). Lineage (GTDB taxonomy): Bacteria > Actinomycetota > Thermoleophilia > Solirubrobacterales > Thermoleophilaceae > JACVRW01. The sequence goes on from JACCSF010000321.1 coordinate 7,875, forward strand.
GCCGAGCAGCTCGCGCGTCTCGGCGCCGGCATGGGGCGAGACTCCGCTGCCCGCGAAGAAGTCCCAGGACGCGGGTTCGAGCGGCACCTCGAGGTTCTGCCAGCTCAGCCTCCGCAGCCTCACCGCCGCTTCGAGCAGCGCGAACTTGTACGCCCAGGTGGTGAAGCGGCTTTCCCCCCGGAAGTCGTCGAGCTTGGCTAGGATCGCCACCAGCGCATCGTCGGCGCTCTGGGTGGCGAGATCGTCGAACGACCCACCGCGCAGGTGCGGCAGGCCCGCTCGCCGCCGACCGACCTCGAAGCGGGCAGCCCGCAGCAGCAGCGCATGGAGGCGAGCGATTGCGGCGTCGCGGCGCGGGCCCGCGC
>JACCSF010000146.1 GCA_013813135.1 Thermoleophilaceae bacterium
TAGATCGCTCGGGGGTGGAGGCCGAGCCGTTCGCCGATCTGCTCGCCGGTCATGGACTCGGAGCCGAGATGCGTGAACAGCTCCAGCTCCACCGCTGAAAGCACCGTCTTCGACGGCCAGAACCCCAGCCCGACCTGCATGATGTGAGATGGGTCGAGCTCCATTCGCGACATGCCTCTCTCCTCTCGTCTGGGTGCGGGGCCGAGTACGACTGGCTTGACTCCTTTGCTCACGGAGCGGTTGTTGGCCCGTTGTGCGGCCGAAGGCGTGCTCCTACTTGAGCTCTTTTCGCAACCGCCGCACCATCGTGTCCTCCTCCCATGATGGCGACTCCAGCTCGCGCCGCACCGCCTCGATCACCTCGTCGTCCCAGTTGTGTGTGCGCAGAATCAGATACCGCAGGTGCGCCACTCGCATGTACGCCTCGGTCTCCGTTCCGCGGCGCACCAGCTCGGCTTCGAGCAGCATCTCCACCACCGGCGAATACTCGTCCTTGAACCAGGCCTCGGCCACCTGGGCCCGGCTCAGCAGCTCGCCGCCCCCCTGGATCACGCGAAAGCCCCATGCCTCGACCGCCTCCGCCAGCGCCGCGTAGCGCCACTCGTCCGACAGCTTGATCTGCGCTCGCGCCTCCGCCGAAAGCGGCACCCGCTCGAGGAACAGCCGCTCGTGGCTCTTCAGCGCCAGGTCGTGCAGCCGGATCGCTCGGTCGGCGCCCAGCTCCGTCACGACCTCCGTCACGTACGCCTCGATCACCTCGTTGCCCAGCTCCCGCGCGACCGACACCCGGTGGTGGCCGTCCTTCACGAAATGCAGCTCGCCGATCCGGTACACGTCGATCGGGGGCATCGACTGCCCCTTGCGCGTCGCCAGCGCGATCCGCTCCCACCGCGGCCGCACCCGGCTCGACGTCGGCCGGAACGCCCGGTCGAACTCACGGCTGCGGTCCACCGTGCCCACGATGGAATCTAGGTCGATCGTCTTCAGTCCCAGCCGCTTCTCCCCGCGCCGCCCCAGCGCCTCCACGACCTCCTCGAACGGCAGGATCACGTTCACGTCGCTCGGCTCGCGCCGCAGACTTGCCGCCACCCGCGACAGCGCGCGGCGCCGGCGGGCCCGGCCGAAGTCAAACTGCGCGTCCGTCTGGGGCAGTCCGGTGTCGCGGGCCATGATCCTCAAGGTAGCGAGCGGCACCTGCGAGTATCGCCCCCGTGAGCACGGCCGCCCGCACGCCGCGATTGACGGCGGTGCCGCGCTCCGAGGAGCGGGTCACTCCGCTCGAGCTGCTCACCCAGTGCACGGCATTGATGGCCGCCGACGCCACCTGGGGCGAGCTGGCCAAGGGCGTGCTCGTGCTCGGCCTGATGTGGTGGTCGTGGTCGGCTACGCCTGGCTGACCAGCGTCGTGGACCCCGAGGAGGGCGCCGTCCGCTTCGCGATCTTCGCCGCGATGGCCGCGCTGCTCGTGGTGGCGCTCTGCGTGCCGGAGGCGTTCGGCGACTCCAGGATGCTGTTCGCCGGGGCCTACACCGGCGTCCGGTTCGGGCAGATCGCCCTGTTCGTGCTCGCCAGCCGCGACGAGCCCGAGCTGCGCTCCTCGGTCAAGGGCCTGGCCGGCGGCACCGCCGTGGGCTGCGGCCTGCTGATCGTCGGCGCCCTGTTCGAGAACGACACCCTCCAGGCCGCGATCTGGTCGGTCGCGCTCCTGCTCGACATGGCCGAGCCGTTCCTGTTCGGCTCAGAGGGCTGGAAGCTGCGCCCGAGCCACTTCGCCGAGCGCACGGGCTGATCATCATCATCGCGCTCGGCGAGTCGATCGTCGCGGCCGCCGTCCTCGGCATCGCGGTGGCGGGCGCGCTCTGGTGGCTCTACGAGACCGTCCACTTCGCCGAGCTGCGCGACAAGATGCGCCACCAGCTGGTGGACGATCAGGGCTCGAGCGCGTAGGGGAAGTCGGTCAGCCGCTCGAAGCCGTCGTCGGTTACGAGCACCAGATCCTCCAGGCGCACTCCGCCGTAGTCGCGGCGGTAGCACCCCGGCTCGATCGCCACGACATCGCCGGACACGAGCGGATCGGCGCCCGAGAGCCCGAGCGACGGCTCCTCGTGCACCTGAAGGCCGACCCCGTGCCCCAGTGAATGGAAGAATCCCTCCTCCAGCGACTCGCCCTCCGCCTTCGTGCGCTGCGTCAGCTCGCCGGCCTCCTCGAACACGTCGCACGCGACCGCGAACACATCCTTGCCGGGCACGCCCGGGCGCAGCACCGCGCAGGAGCGCTCGAGTGCCTCATGGCAGAGGGCGTGCCAGGCGACCACGTCCTCCGCCGGGGACCCGCCGGCCACGAACGTACGGGTCATGTCGGCGAAGCAGCTCGACTCCTCGTCGCGCGGCCAGATGTCGATGACGATCGGCACGCCCGCTTCGAGTGGCCCGGTCCCGGCCTCGTGACCGATCGCCCCGGCGGCGCCGCCGGCGATGATGATGTCCTCGCCCGTGGGCGCGCCGTGCTCGGCGCATACCTCGCGGATGCGCGCCCGCACCGCCTCCGCCGTGAGCGGCTCGCCGTTTAGGTGGAGCACGCCGTCCCGCGGCTCGGCACCGCGCAGCAGCTCGGCCGCGGCCGCCATGCTCGCGTCCGCGGCCGCCTGGGCGCGTCGCACGCCCGCAACCTCCGCAGCGGACTTCGATCGCCGCCGCTGGATGAACTCGCGCTCGTCGGGAATCACCTCGATGCCCTCGGCACGCAGCCGGTCGGCCACGGACACCGGCAGCTCCCCGGGCACCACCAGCCGGCGCGCGCCGAGACGCTGCGCGGCGCGCAGGCACAGCTCCGAGTCGAGCTCGTCATAGCGCATCCCGCGCCCGAGCAACTCGTCGAGGCCAAGCTCGTAGGGGTCGATCACCTCCACGCCCGGCGCGGCCTTCTCGACGCGGCCGGCCTCCATCGAGGAGATGAGCGCTACCCGGCGCCCGTTCAGCTCGAAGTACGAGAAAGGGTCGAGGATGCCGAGCGGCAGCTCGTGTCGCAGCGCGGCCGAGCGGAGGGTGTCGCCGTGGATGAGGACGTCCGGAGCGATCCGGGGACGCTATCTCAAGAGCGTGACGCGCTTCTCCTTGCGGGTGGCGTTGCCGGCCACGTCGACCGCGGTGATGGTGACGACCAGCTTGACCGACCGGCGTGCCCGCGCGGGCAGCGTGAGCGTGACGGCGTCGTCCTCCACCGCGACGGCCGGGGCGGCCCGCACGCGCCTGCGCGGCTCGGCCTGGGCCGCGACCATGCAGGCCTCGCGCGGACAGCGCGCGCTGATCACGACGGTGTCGCGCTGGCGCCCGGCTGCGCTGACGCGCAGTGCCGGCGGCGTCTCGTCAGCAACCTGGTCGCTCGGCCGGCAGGACTCGGTCAGAAGAGCGTCGGCGTCGTCGAAGTAGGGCTGGTAGCCCGTGCGGTTCTCGGGCGCGGGGCGCTCGATGTCGGCGATCCAGAGTCCGTAGCCGTCGGAGTCCGAGCCGAACTCCTCGTCGCCCTCGGCGATCTCGCGCTGGCGCACGATCACGGCCGTGTCGAGGAACCAGAGCAGCTGCAGCTCGGGATCGCGCGGGAACCCTCGGTAGACCCCCTTGTTGAGCGACCGGTGCATGCTGAAGAAGCCGGCGAAGGGATTGCCGCGCGTGTTCAGGTTGCGCAGCCCCGACTCGGCCAGGCCGGCCATCACGGGCAGCTCCTGCGGCACCTCGCGCAGCGCGGCGGCGCGGGCCATCCAGCGCGCGACCGGTTCGCGGTCCGTGTCGTCCCCCGGATAGCCGGCCGGGCACGGATCGCCGGGGCCGGGGACGGGCGTGCCGCCGCTCTGGGCGAGGGCCGGCGACGCGGGAGCGAGCAGCGCGACGGCTGCTCCAAGCAGGAGGATCGAGCGCCCCACGTCGGGGGATCCTGACATGCTGGCGGGCGCGATGAAGGTGTTCGTGACGCGCAGGCTTCCGGGCGGGGCGCTCGACCGCCTCGCGGCCGACCACGACGTGGAGGTCTGGCCGGAGCGGCTTCCGCCGCCGCGCGCCGAGCTGCTTGCCCGCGCTGCGGGGCTCGAGGGGCTGCTCTCTCTGCTGACAGACCAAGTGGACGCCGAGCTGATCGAGGCAGCGCCGCGCCTGCGCGCGATCTCGAACTACGCGGTGGGCGTGGACAACGTCGACGTAGAGGCCGCCACGGCGCGCGGCATCCCGGTCGGCAACACGCCCGGCGTGCTGACCGACACGACGGCCGACCTCGCGCTGGCGCTGATGCTCGGCATCGGGCGGCGGCTGGTGGAAGGCGACGCCTGCGTCCGACGCGGCGAGTGGCGCACCTGGGAGCCGTCCCTGCTGCTCGGTCGCGACCTCCACGAGGCCACCGTCGGGATCGTCGGCTTCGGCCGCATCGGCCAAACCGTGGCGCGCCGCCTCGAGGGCTTCGACTGCACGGCGCTGCACACGAGCCGCAGCGGCGGCGTGCCGTTCGAGGAGCTGCTCGAACGCTCGGACTTCATCTCCGTGCACACGCCGCTGACGCCCGAGACGCGCGGGCTGATCGGCGCCGAGGCGCTGCGGCGCATGAAGACGACCGCCTACCTGGTCAACACCGCGCGCGGGCCGGTGGTGGACACCGCCGCGCTCACCCGCGCCCTGCACGACGGCGAGATCGCGGGCGCGGCGCTGGACGTGACCGACCCCGAGCCGCTGCCGGCCGGCCACCCGCTGCTCGGGACCCCCAACCTGCTGGTCCTGCCCCACCTGGGCTCGGCCACGCACGCCACCCGCGAGCGGATGGCCGACATGGCGGTGGACAACCTGTTGGCGGGGCTGCGCGGCGAGCGGATGCCGCATCAGGCGAACGAAGTGCTCACTCCCCGAGGACCTTGATGATCATCCGCTTCGCCCGCCGCCCGTCGAACTCGCAGTAGAACACCTGCTGCCAAGGTCCCAGGTCGAGACGCCCCGAGGTCACGGGGACGATCACCTGGTGGTGCACCAGCAGGTTCTTGAGGTGGGCGTCGCCATTGTCCTCGCCGCCGCGGTGGTGGCGGTAGTCGCCGGGGTCCGGGAGCAGCTCGCGCGCGACGTCGTTGGCCGGCTCCTTCCAGCTCGGCGGCGCGATCTTGTCGAGCCACTCGAGCACGTCCTCGTGGAGGCCGGGTTCGTCATCGTTGATCCAGACGGCGGCGGTGATGTGCATTGCGGCGACCAGGACGAGGCCTTCGTCGACGCCCGCCTCGTCGACCGCGGACTGAACGTCCTCGGTGATGCGGACCAGCTCGCGGCGGCCGGCGGTTTGGAACGTCCGGTAGACGGTGTGAGACTTCATGCGCGTGAACCTCGATCTCGACGGCAGGATCTGCGTTGTCACGGGCGCCACGCGCGGCATCGGCGCGGCGACCGCCCGCATGCTGAAGCAAGAGGGCGCCCGCGTGCTCTCCGTCGCGCGGCACAATGCGGACCTCGAGCTCGACATCACCGACCCGGACGCAGGCGAGCGCGTGCTGGCCGCCTGCCCCGAGGCTCCCTGGGCGCTGGTCAACAACGCGGGAGCCACCCAGGCGCGCACGCTCGATCAGCTCAGCGACGCCGACTGGCAGGCCCAGTGGGAGCTGCACGTGATGGCGCCGATGCGGCTGATGCGCGCGCTCGCTCCCGCGATGGCCGAGGCCGGCGGCGGGCGGATCGTGAACGTCTCGTCCTCGTCGGGCAAGCGCCCGTCGCGGCGCCTCGACCCGTCCTACTCCGTGACCAAGGCCGCCCAGCTCTCGCTCAGCCGGCTGTTCGCCGACAACTGGAGCGCCCAGGGCGTGCTCGTGAACGCCGTGGCGCCCGGGCCCGTCGAGGGCGAGTCATGGACGGCCGACGGCGGCCTGGCCGACCAGATCGCCGCCCGCTCGGGCAAGACGCGCGAGGAGATCCTGGAGGGCACGCGCTCCGGCCTGCCGATCGGCCGCATGGGCACGGACGAGGAGGCGGCCGCTGTGGTCGTGTTCCTCTGCTCGCAGCTCGCCTCCAACGTCACCGGCGCCGCGTGGTCGGTGGACGGTGGCTCTGTGCCGAGCATCGTCTGAGCGGCCACGCGCGCACCGCACGGCAACCGGGCAACCGTCAGGTTCCCGAGCGCGGCCCGGCGCCCATGTAGCGTCTCGCCCATGCGGGGGGTGATGGGACTGCTGTTCTTTCCGCGCGGCGGGTCCGCGCAGGTGGCGCGCTACCTGGCCCGCTCGCTGTCCGAGCTGGGTTGGGACGTGACGCTCGCCTGCGGGTCGCTGGGCGGCTCCGGCGAGCCGTCCTACGCGCCGACTTTCTTCGCCGGCGTGGACGTGCGCCCGCTCGACTACACGGCCTCCGCCGCGGCCCCCGATCCGCTCGCCGCGGAGCCGCCCTTCCACCCCTCCTACGAGGACCGGGCCGGCGCGCCCGACCGGATTTTCGCCCGCGTGGGGGAGGCGGACTACGAGCGCCTCGTCGCCGTCTGGGAGCGCCAGCTCGCGGAGGCCGGCGCCGCCGACGCGGACGTGCTCCACCTGCACCACCTGACGCCGATCCACGAAGCCGCCGAGCGCGCGTTTCCGAACGTTCCGCGCATCGGTCACCTGCACGGCACCGAGCTGCTGATGCTGCGCGAGATCGACGAGGGGCCGCCCCCCGGGTGGGACCACGCCGCCGAGTGGGCCGAGCGGATGCGCCGCTGGGCGAGCGGCTGCGAGCGGCTTCTGGTGCTCTCGCCCGACGCCGTGCGGCGCGTGCCGGACCTGCTCGGAGTGGAGGCGGACCGGGTTGTCTGGGCGCCCAACGGCTTCGACCCGGCCGGGTTCGACCGGCGGCCGGCCGGCGACCGGCGCGAGCACTGGCGCCGCTGGCTGGTCGGGGAGCCGCGCGGCTGGGACGAGTCGGGCGAGCCCGGCAGCGTCGCCTACACCGACGGGCAACTGGCGCCCTTCGCGGCGGGCGGACCGGTGCTGCTCTACGTCGGCCGCTTCACCGAGGTCAAGCGGGTGCCGCTGCTGGTTCGCGCACATGCGCGCGCCAGGGAGCACTTCGCGCGCCCGGCTCCGCTGGTGCTGATGGGCGGGTTCCCGGGCGAGTGGGAGGGAGATCACCCGCTGGAGGCGGTTCGCGAGACCGGCGACCCGGATGTCTTCCTGGCCGGCTGGCGCGGACACGAGGATCTGCCCGACGGGCTGAACGCGGCCGACCTGCTGGTGCTCCCATCGGTGCGCGAGCAGTTCGGGGC
>JACCSF010000154.1 GCA_013813135.1 Thermoleophilaceae bacterium
AGCTCGGGCCGCTGCGACCGGGCTGTGCGCGAGCGCTCCAGCGAGCTGCGCAGGAACGCGGCCCACGCGCCGGGCCGGTAGCGCCGGCGGCGCAGGTCGCCCAGGGCCTCCGCGGTCCAGCGCTCGCCGTCGGTCAGCGGGCGCGGGCTGTAGCGCTGGGCGCTCACGGCAGTTCAGGCTCGGTGCGCCTGTCGGCGCCGATCCGGCAAGTCGTCCTCGAGCTCGGCATGGACGTCGTAGCGTCCCAGGTTGTCCCGGACCCGCGGGCGGCCAAGGTCTGCCTCGCTCGCCCGTAGGCTGTGGCGATGCGCGGCATTATCGGCCTGCTCGCCGCCGCCGGCGGCGGCTACGTGCTCGTCGTCCGGGGCGCGCTCACGCTCGACCTCGGGATCGGCCGCCGGCTCCGCCCGCTCGGACCGATCGAGCGCACGATCGCCGCGCCGCCGGAGACGGTCTTCGACGTGATCGCCGCCCCGTATCTCGGCCGCACCCCGCGGGCGATGCACGACACGCTGCGCGTCTGGGAGCGCAGCAGCGACATGGCCCTGGCCGCGCATCTGACGACCACCGGGCGGTTGACGACCACCACGGTCGAGACTGTGCGGTTTGAGCGCCCGCACCGGATCTCGTTCCGGTTGCTCCGCGGCCCGGTCCCGCACGTGGTGGAGACCTACGAGCTGGGCCCGAAGCCCGGCGGCACCGAGTTCGTCTACAGCGGCGAGCTTGGCACCGACGGATGGCGGCTCGGGCAGTGGTGGGGCGATCGCGTCGCCGCGCCGTGGGAGCGCGCGGTCGGGGCGTCGGTGGACTCGATCCAGGCCGAGGCGGAACGCCGCGCGAGAGCTACCGCGGCAGCGGCGCGCCGGCCGTGAAGTACGGTGCCGGCCATCGCCCTGCGCGGCCTGCTCCGGCCAGCCGCCGTGCGTGAAGCGTGAAGACGACGCGGTGCGGCGGCTCGATCGCGACGTACTCGCCGAGTCACGACGTCGCGGCCGTTGGCCTCGACGCGGAACCGGGCGGAGCGGCGATCAGCACCTCGGTTGCGCAGCGGCTCAGTTGAGCCCGGCATCGCGCCCCCTGGATGCGTGCTCGCGCTCTGCGGCCGCCTTCAGGCGGCCAGTGCGTCCGGCCACATCGCCTCGACGTAGGCGCGGACCTCCTCGAGCCCCTCTGGCCGCACCAGCGGCGGGTTCCCTCGCGCCGCTCGCCGATCAGGCCGGCCTCGCGCAGGATCCGGAGATGCTGGGAGATGGCCTGCCGGGTGACGTCGAAGCGCGTGGCGATGTCACCCGCGGTGCGCCCCTGATCGGCCACGAGTACTTGCCGACGGTCTGGTAGAAGGGGACGAGGAGAATCGACATGGCGTACGACGAAGACCTGGCCCAGCGCGTCCGCGAGCAGCTCACCGCGGAACCCAAGCCGTCGCGTAGCGTCTCCCGCGCGGCGCGCTCGGTTGGCGCCAGGGCAGCACGGCACGGCTGCTCCTGATCCGCAGCAGCGGCGGTCGCGTCAGTCGGGCGCCCGGACCTTGACGAGGTCGTTGATGATCGCCAGGTCGGCGGCGTCGGCAGTGAGGAGCGGGACGTCGTGGACGTTGGCGGTGGCGGCGATCGCGAGGTCGACTGCTCGGCGGGGTGGTTTCCCGCCGCGGTCGGCAACAGCGGCGGCGAGGCGGCCCCATTCACGGGCGACGGGAGCATCGACAGGGAGTGGGTCGAAGGTGGCCTCGATCACGCCGAGTCGCTGTGTCCGGCGAGCGCGCTCGCCGGGATCGCCGGCGACCAGCGTCCCGAAATGGAGCTCGGCGAGCGAGGCGGCGCTGATCGCTCCTTCCACGTCGCCGGGATCGTGGGGGCCGATCAAGACGGAGGTGTCGAGCAGGACGCGACTCACGCGAACGGGTCGCTGAGCTTGGCGGGGAGCCGATCGAGGTCCTCGGCCAGGGTTTCGGGCGTGGGGGTCTCGAAGACGCCCTTGAGCGCCGGACCGCTCACCCAGCGGCGCTTGGCGGCCGGACCAAGCTGAGCCACCGGCCTGCTGGCGACCGTAATCGTGAACTCCTCGCCGGCTTCGGCACGTCGCAGCACCTCGGCGACGTTATTGCGCAGCTCTTTCTGCGGGATCGTTTCCACCTGGCCAAGGTAGCAGATCTGCTACCCACTCCCGATCGGGCGCGGCGTGAGCGCTCCTCCGCTGGAAGCACTCGTCGTGCGAACTGACACGCGCAGCATGTCGTGCGATCTCAAGCCTTGAGAACGGGGGAGCCGCTAGCGCGGCTCGTAGGTCCCGAAGCTCCAGATGTGGCCCTCCGGGTCGCGGACGGCGAACTCACGGCTGCCGTAGTCCTGATCGACGAGCTCCCTTGTGATCTCGCCGCCGGCCGCCTTGGCCTTCGCGTAGGCCGCGTCCGGGTCGTCGCACGTGACATAGACGGTGACAGGGCTCTTCGGGAAGTCCTCGTTGGGCGCTCCGAACATGATCAGATCCTCGCCCCAGCGCATCTCGGCGTGCTGGATCTTGCCGTCCTCCCCCTCGTGGACGGCAACGGACTCGAAGTCGAGAGCGCGCTCCAGCCAGTCGTGGGCAGCACGGGGGTCGTCGTAGCGCAACGTCGGGTATAGCTTCATGCGCCGAGCCTCTCAGGCCGCGGACGACTCGTCTTGAACGAATCGGAGCTCGGCCGGTGTGCAGCCGACGAACTCGCGGAAGTCGCGATTGAAGTGCGGCTGGTCGGAGTAACCCGCGCTGTAGGCGACATCGGCGAGCGGCCGGCCGGCAAGAAGGAGCGCTCTCGCGTATTCGGCGCGCGCGAGCCGTGCAACGGCCTTGGGCGCAAGGCCGACTTCCTCACGGAAGCGCGCAGCCAGGTGGCGGCGACTCCAGCCGACTTCGCCCGCGAGGCGCTCGATGCGCACCGCCCCGTGGGACGCACGCAGGCGACCGAGGGCCCGAGCCACCTCCGGCGCGGTCGGGCATCCCTCTCCCAGACGCCTGGCGAGCAGCCGCTGCGCGAGGGCGTGGCGGACGGTGGCGGAAGGCGCTTCGGCCAGTTGCTCGGTCAGCTCGGCCGCGAAGGGTCCGATCAGGTCATCCAGGCGTACGAGCCGATTGGCGAGCTCGGCCATCGGGACACCGAGCAGGCGGCGGGCGCCAAGCAGGTCGAGGTAGAGCTGATAGCCGGCTTGTTCGCCGAAATGGCCGGTCACCACCGGCCGGTCCCACAGTCCCGCGGCAAACGATCCGATCCGCTCGCCCGCGACCTCGAGGTCAGGGCCGAGCGAAACGAGCACCACGACTCCTAGCAGCGGTCCTTCTCTGCGACGCACCGGCGCCGCGCGTTCGTGGAAGTCGGCGGCCCGGATGATCACTCCGCGCAGGGCAGGATCGGGGTCGAGCTCTCGGATCACGAGGCCCACGCATTCAGGCTACCGCTGCGGAGCAAGACCGGCCTGCTCAGCCGCGACCGGCTACCACGTTGGCTCGGGGCGCTCGTGGCCGCGCAGCCGCGGCCGCGGGGAGAGCAGGAGGCGCCATCTCATCATGGCGGCGCCGAGGGCCATCGAGGTGATGGCCAATAGAGAGCCGAGCGAGAGCAGAGGCACGCCGGTGAGGCCGTTGCCGATGTTGCAACCGTGTGCCACCGTTCCACCGACCCCCATGAGCACACCGCCGATCAGGGCGCGCGAGGCCCTCGCCGCGTCCGGAAGGCGCAGCGGCCCTCGGATCGCGATGGCTGCGCCCGAGATGACGCCAACCGCCAGGTAGACCTGAAATGAGAGCGCGCCGATGTCGCCACCCACGACCGCCCGGCGGGCGTTGTCGGCGGCGCCGACGAACCCCAATCCATAGCCGTGGCCGGCCCAGCCGGCGGCTACCCAGGCGGAAGGCCGACACCGCTCCGAGCGCCAGACCGGTTCGGAGACCGCCGCGCACCCGGCTGATGATCAGCGCAAGCAGGACGATCCCCGCGGGCACGGCGACTATCGCGTAGGGGAGCCCGACGAGTCCGTAGAGCGTCTGGTGGGACGGAGACGCCGCGGAATTGAGGTCGTCAACGGCCCCCGATAGCAGACCCCGCGCGAGCAGCTCCCCGATGACGAACCCGCCGATCGCGATCGCGGTGGCGATCGAGCCGGCCCCCGACTTCCAGAGGATCCCGGCGATGCACCCTCCGGCGAGGGCCATCCCGACACCAAAGACAAGGCCACCGACGACTTGAGCCACCGGGAACAGCCCAATCCTCGTGACTTCGACACCGGACCCGATCAGGATCGGCAGCGCGACCATCTGCACCGCGATCGCGATCGCGAAGACCCGCAGGATCGTCCAGCGGTGTTCGCCCACCGCCGTCCTGATCCCGGCGTTGAAGCAGATACCGCCGCGCGAAATAAGCGCCCCGAAGACCGCGCCCACCGAGAAACCGAGAAGAGCGGAGGACATCTTGGGCACACTTTGCCCTAGGCGGACGCGCTACGGGGCCGATGGCGAGTGCGCGGTACCCGTAGGAACTCGACCCAGGCCGAGGTGTCGGTGAGGATCACAGCTCGGCGGCCCCGTCGGTCGCGCGCAGCTCGTCGAGGTCGGCGTCCCGGCCGGTCTGTCCCGTAGCTCGTCCTCGAGGCTGAGCGGTTCGTCAACCACTCGCTTGAATGACTACGGGCCGAACTCGCCGGCTCTCGGGGGAGGCGCTGGGCACCGGGCGCGGAGCGGGGGCAGGGGCCGGCGGCGCTGGCGCGGCCCCCACCGCCGATGCGGCGGCATCGAATTCGGTCGCCGGATCGGCCGGCGCGGGCGGCGGGGGTGGCGTCGCCTCGGTCGCGGGCGGGGCAGCCTGCTCGGTCGTCGCCGGCTATTCGACCGCCGCGGGGGGCAAAGAGGGGGATGGATCTGGGCCGGCTGCGCTCTCGTCGCTTGGCGATTCCGCCTGCTGGACCGCCGCCCGCTGAGGCGGCCCGTGGTGGTTCGCGAGCTGGTCGACCGCGGTGCCGCCGCCGGCCACGGCCGGGATGCCCTCGACCTTCTGCTGCGGCGCCCCCACGACGCTCTCCGCCTTTTGGTGCAGCGTGCCGACGGCCGACTCGACCAACCCGCGAGCGCCGCCGCCGTCGACGGCGACCAGCACCACCGGAACCAGCGCCGCCACGTGCGCCGGCGCCGCGCGGAACTCGCGCAGCCGCGCGCGGCAGCTCAGGCAGGTCTTGAGGTGCGGGCGCAGCAGGGCCAGCGCATCGGCGTCGGCCTCGCCATCCGCGAG